>JBJTVM010000312.1:0-4364 GCA_046081205.1 Pseudanabaena sp.
ATCGATCGCCGCACCGACTGTTGGCTTAGCTGCATCCGATGGAGGCAAAGCCCCTTGAGCTGTAGGACCACCTGTCATCATTTTTGCCTTGAGTGCAGCTAGCTCATCATCAACCCCACTGCCAGCCTCTAACTGAGCAAACTGAGACTCAAGGTTGTCCATGCCAAGTTCAGAGCTAGCACTTGCCTTAGCCTCAGCCATTAATACACGCTCTTCCATGCGCTCAAAGGTTGCGGCAGCTGAGTTGGTATTAACCTTGCCCAACATATTGTTAAGGTTCTCTTGAGCCTTAGCCGATTGCATACGCGCCTTGAGCATCTCTTTCTTAGTTTTTGCCTCAGAGATCTTGCCTTCGATCGCAATTAAATTTTTCTTGAGTAGATCTACCTGCCCTGACTGCTGATCTAAACCAGTTTTCAAGGTTGCTGCCGAATCAGCATGAGTTTTCTTACGGCTCAGAGCTTCCCTTGCTAGGTTTTCATCTCCTTTTTGGAGAGCTAGCATCGCCCGTTTTTCCCACTCTTGTGCTTGAGATGCACTTTGATTATATTGTTGCTCTTGGCGCTTCAGAGCAGCCATTGATTGCGCGACAGCTTGGCGCAATTGCACCAAATCTTCTTGCATATCAATGATTGATTGCTCCAGAATTTTTTCTGGATCTTCAGCCGCCGTAACCATTGCATTTACATTGGACTTGACCACCATACCAATGCGATCGAGTAATCCCATAATCTTGTCCTTTGTCTTAGGGAGTAAATTGTCTACATACTATCATGAACCCCATAAAAGTATAGGCGACGCTTAGCGCCGCCTACATTTTTATTTTTTCTTTTATTTTTTTACTATAGCAGCTCCGGGATTTGAACCCGGGACCTACGGATTATGAGACCGTCGCTCTAACCACCTGAGCCAAGCTGCCGTGCGTTTCTTAATATAGCATATCTAATGTAAATATTTTGCAATGTTAGCTCGTTACAGCGCTTTGTGCTTACTTAAAACCCAGAAATATTTTTGAAAATGGCGCTTCGCACCACTTTCAAAGATATTTCTATACTACTCAAAGCCTCAATAGGCTGTAATTTTGCTCACAAAAATAACTATTTGGGCTTTTTGAATTTCGTAGTTTATCCCGAATTCACATTAAAAAAGTGGGACGAAATGCAGTGCTTTGTATTGCAATTCATGCCACTTTTTTAGATTCTGCCATAGCACATAGTTCCTTCATGGTAAAACTCCACACACCAACCTGCAACTGGATCAAAAATCCATGTATCCCAATCCTCTGCCACAATTTCTTCTAGCGAAAGCTTAACCACATCCAACGGCATTGCTAAAACTGGTTGAGTAGCAGAGAACCAAACAACATTAACTATAGAATTAGGGAGTTGCTGAGTTTGGCAAAGCTCATGAAATACAGAAGCAGGGTGTTTATGCCATCTCATACAAATATTTCCAGACACTCTCTGCCAATCAATCTGTCCACATTGCCAAGGAAATGATTGATTAAGCCACTGCTCTAGATGATTGGCTTCGGCAGTATTGGGTAAAAATATTTGACATAGATCTAATGGAATCCCTAACTTAATCAACAGTTGATGAGATGCTCTTAGCTGCGATCGCTTTTGGAATTCAGTTAATTTTTGCTTTAGTTTAGCTTTACGCTGCGTTGAGTCCATCGGCTTCACGTATTGCTTTATCTCGAATTCGACATGAATCGCAAATACCACAAGGCTCTTCACCACCTTGATAGCATGACCATGTTAGCTCAATTGTTACACCTAAACGCCTTGCGCGTCGCACAATATCGGTTTTAGAATCCATTACTAACGGGGCAATTAATTTGGGAGCCTTCCCTTCTATGCCAACTTTTGATGAGAGCGTAGCTAAATTTTGAAAAGCCTCCAAATAATCTGGACGACAGTCAGGATAGCCTGAATAGTCCACCGCATTAATTCCCAAATAGATAGCCTCCGCTCCTTTAGACTCTGCTAGAGATAAGGCGATCGCAATAAATACTGTGTTCCTTCCTGGAACATAGGTAATTGGGATCTCACCTGATTGTACGCCTTCCGTTGGCACAGCAATATTCTCATCAGTTAAAGCAGAACCACCCCACTGGGCAAGATTTACATCGACAATATAATGCTCATTAATATTCAAAGCGGCGGCAACTTGTCGAGCAGCTATTAACTCGCGTTCATGGCGCTGACCATAGCGAAATGACAAAGCGATCGCCTCATAGCCATCGGCGATCGCCTGAGCTGCTGCCGTTGATGAATCCAAGCCACCAGACAATAAAATTATTGCCTTTTTTGAGGAAGTCCCTACATCTACCATTTTATTTACCTAGCTTTACCTAGCTTTACCTAACTCCCAATAGCTTATGAGTTTGGATACTTACTCGCCAATCTGGATGACTTAATACATATTGCAGCACTATGTCTTTACTACTAGCAGTTTCCCACTCAGCTTGCAAGTATTTCACCACCTTTGGCAAAACTTTCGCTGCATTCTGTTCAGCCCAGACTAAATCTGACTCATCTTTAACTACAACTTTTAATTCGCTTGCCTGCTCATAGATACTGCCATGGGGATGTTTGAACTGCTTGGGCGAAAAGGTTACCCAGTCAAAGTAACCACTAAAGGGATGGGAGCCTGATGTTTCTAAATGAACTCGCAAGTTAAGATTTTTTAGCTCTCGCGTTAAATCAGTCAAATCATGAATCAATGGCTCACCACCAGTAATTATGACTATCGTAGGTTTAGCACTTACGGCTTGCTCGACGAGATCCGCGATCGCTACTTCAGGATGCTTTTTCAGATTCCAAGAGATTTTGGTGTCACACCAAGGACAGCCGACATCACAACCCGCCAATCGGATAAAAAAAGCATTCGTTCCCATCCATACACCTTCTCCTTGCACAGAATGGAAGGTTTCAACGATAGGTAAGTGATTTAGACAATTAACTTGATCCATTTACTCGGTAATATTCCCCCTTAAAGCCTTGATTGCACCACGCCTAATTTTATCGTCAATACGTCGGGTTTGGGCGCTGCGTGGTGGCTTAGTGGGTTTACGCTTGGTAGGGGTTACTGTCACACTTTGGATTAATAACTGGAGACGCTTGAGAGCATCTTCTTTATTTTGTTCTTGAGTACGATGCTGTTGTGCCTTGATGATAATAATGCCATCCTTGGTAATGCGCCGATCGCTAAGATTTAGCAGCCTTTCTTTATATAGTGGCGATAGAGAAGAAGCATTAATATCAAAACGCAGATGGATTGCTGTGGAGACTTTATTGACGTTTTGACCACCTGCGCCTTGTGAACGAATAGCGGTAATACTAATTTCGTCGATCGCAATAGATGTATGTTTGGTGATTTGAAGCATGAAGTTATCTAAAGCGAGTCAATAATTGCCTATACTCTTTATATTAGAAAATTAGCAAAATAATAATTCTTCTTCCGAATGATCGCGTGGATAAATCTGCTCAATCATTGCACCGTAAGCGTTTTGAATATTTGCAGGGGTTAAGACTTGACGTGGTGTACCACTGGCGACTAAATGACGATTGAGTAAGATCAACTGATCGTAGCGATCAAGGGTATTGCCCCATTCATGACAGCTAATTAGCAAAGTTTTGCCTTCCTGACTGAGTTCACTGTAGATATTCCACATTAATGCCTCAGTTTTTTTATCCACTGCCGTCATTGGCTCATCCAGCAACAAAATATCCGCCTGTTGCGCCAAAGCTCGCGCTAGAAATACCCGTTGTTGCTGTCCACCCGAAAGATTTTTAATCGGGCGATCGCCTAAATCATCAAGTTCAACACGCTCTAAGGCTGCTCGCACAATTTCCTTAGATTGGCGACTAGTTCTACCAAACCAGCCACTGTGCATGGTGCGCGACATCATTACCACATTCCACACGGTTACAGGATAGTCCCAATCAATCTGCGATCGCTGCGGGAGGTAGGCAACTTTTTGGCGATGTAGCTTGAGTGGTCTTTCATTATAAAAAATATGACCTTGTTGGGCAGGAATCAGATCGAGCATTGCTTTCAGTAAAGTGCTCTTTCCTGCGCCGTTGGCTCCAATGAGTCCCACTAATGAGCCAGATGGGATACTAAAGGAAATATTAGATAGGGCAGCGAATTCGCGATAGTTTACCGACAGGTTTCGCACTTCAAGCATAGATGCTGAGGCTCAAAAAATGATAATCGTTTTCAGAAATTATACCTGTAATTTGGTCATTCGCAAATATAGCCCAAGAAGAGTAGCAATTCTCATTATGAAACCGATTTTGGTGTTTCCAGCGCCGAAGGCGCTGGAAACACCAAAATCGATTTTTTGAAAGCCCGCC
>JBJTVM010000313.1:0-6047 GCA_046081205.1 Pseudanabaena sp.
GCAAAGCACGCCGCAAATGGCGAAAAATGGCAAGAATAGTTTGCTATTCTTGCCATTTTTCGCTTTCGTCGAATTGACGCTAAGATCAAGGAGATCGGCTTGATCTTTGTAAATTTTATGAATTGCTCCTGATTTGCAAGAACTTATAAGAAATTTAATTAAATCGCTGTACCGAGTAAATACAACAAGCTCATCCTAATCGCTACGCCATTAGTCACCTGTTTATCGATTAAGCTTAAACGCGGATCATCCATCAGGTCAGAGCTAATCTCCACGCCACGGTTAACGGGGCCGGGGTGCAAGACTTGGACATTTGGCGCACATTTGGCAAGGCGATCGCGAGTTATCCCATACCGTGCATGATATTCCCGCAAGCTTGGAATGAGAAACTGCCCCATTCGTTCCATTTGCAAACGCAAAGTCATCACAAAATCAGCATCTTCAAGGGCTGGCTCAAGGGTGTGATGGATTTTTGCCCCATATTCGGCAAATTCTGGTGGTAATAATGTTGGCGGAGATGCTAGATGCACATCAGCACCACTGGTCAACAAACTCCAAAGATTTGATCGCGCCACCCGTGAATGCAAAATATCACCAACGATCGCTACTTTTTTGCCCTTTAAATCCTTAGCCTTCGGTGCTTTAGGATTGAGATACATGCAAAGAGTTAATAAATCTAATAAAGCTTGGGATGGATGTTCATGTTTGCCATCACCAGCATTAAGGATCGCCACCTTGCCGCTAAGGGCATCCATATCGCGGGCGATCGCCAAAGGCACACCTGCGGACTGATGGCGGATCACCATGATATCTGTACCCATCGCCAAAAAAGTTCTTGCTGTGTCAAGAATCGTTTCACCTTTGGTGAGTGCAGATGTCCCAGGGGCAAAATTTAAGGTGTCTGCTGAAAGTCGCTTAGCAGCAAGCTCAAAACTATTACGAGTACGGGTCGAAGATTCAAAAAATAAATTAGCGACAACTTTGCTCTGCAAGGTTGGTACTTTTTTATTGCGCCGTGACAGCACTTCTAAAAAGCTGACGGCTGTCTGCAAAACCGTTTCATAATCATTCGGCGTAAAATCAGCCAGCGAGATTACATGTCTTCGCTGCCAAGTAAGTTCAGTCATGGGGCTTTAAAGCTAGGAGATAAGAGAGATGCCCGAAATCATGCCGATGGGGGCAGGGGCAACCATGTCGTCTGGCAAGAAAGCGCGAGAGCTAACTAGTACTAACGTAAATAAAAAGATGGCAAAAATGATGAACGGTGCAATGTACTGACGAAAGAAAGGCACTGGTTTAAATCATAGATAACAATCATATTATCTACGATTTACAGCGCTTTGAGCTAAATTAACATGCTAAGTACATGTGCAAACCCCGTATGCACCCCTGCGGGGTGCATACGGGGGGCTAGCTACCTAATAAATTTTTGAAAGCGCGGCAGAGCCGCACTTTCAAAAATTTATTAGACTGTAAACCACTAAATAATGCTATATTAGTAAGCCTGCTAAAATATCTAAGTAGTATTGAATTAGATCCCTCCAGAAACTAGAGCCATAAACCCATGATGAAGTTGAGATTAAAGCGATTTGGCAAGAAATTTGAAGCCAGCTATCGCATCGTTGCCGTAAACAGTACTAGCCGTCGCGATGGTCGTCCGCTTGCTGAACTCGGTTTCTACAACCCACGTACAAAAGAAACCCAACTCGATGTACCAGCGATCGTACTTCGCATTAAGCAAGGCGCTCAACCTACCGACACAGTACGTCGCATCTTAGAAAAAGCGAAGGTATTTGATCTCGTTACTGCCTAATTCTCTGAATTAATTTCAATTTGTGCCGATCTAAACTTGTGCCAGACTATAACGCCTTAATTAGTTTTTTGCTGAAGCCATTATTAGCTCATCCAGAGGCGCTTCGGGTAGATTTTGAGTCAAATAGCAAAAGCGATCGCGTCTGGATCAGAGTTGCTTTCGATCCTGATGATCGGGGGCGAATTTTTGGTAAAGGGGGACGGACAATCCAAGCAGTTCGGACAGTGGTGATGACCGCAGCCGAAGAAGCTGGTCATAGTGCTAGATTTGAAGTCTTTGACCCAAACCCTAACGCAAACTCTGACGATTATCAATCTCGAAATGCAGAGCGTTCTGGCTCAGAACGACAACAGGTTCAAGTTGAGCGACCTCGAATTAACTTTGAAAAGCCGAAGCGACGAGAGATTTAAAATAAGAGGGGTGCAAAAGCACCCCTCTTATTTTTAGGAAACCAGTGAGATTAAGTATATGAATGTTGGCACGGAAATTCTTTGCATTGGTACGGAGCTATTGCTAGGCGAAATTCTGAATAGCAATGCTCAGTATCTAGCGCAACAACTTGCCCTATTGGGAGTCCCCCATTTTTATCAGACCGTTGTTGGTGATAACCCAGATCGCATTCATCAGGCTTTAGAAATTGCTTCTAGCCGCTCTAACTTAATCATCACTACAGGCGGACTTGGCCCTACGCCAGACGATCTCACCACTGAAGCGATCGCTAATTTTTTCAAGACACCTCTCGAAGAACGTCCCGAAATTTGGGAGCGTATCCAGCAGATGGCAGCGCAAACGGGCAGAACACTCACCGCTAATAACCGCAAGCAAGCGCTACTACCCAAGGGGGCAGAGATTTTACATAATCCCGTTGGCACTGCTCCAGGCATGATCTGGGAACCTAAGCCAAATTTATTGATTCTCACTTTCCCTGGTGTACCCAGTGAGATGTATCCAATGTGGGAGCAAACTGCTGCCCCTTTGCTACAAGCGAGAAACTATGGACTGGGTACATTTCACTCTAAGGTTTTACTATACTGGGGCATTGCTGAGTCAGCCCTAGCCACCAAAGTTAATCATTTATTCGCTCTCACAAATCCTACGGTCGCGCCCTATGCCAACTATGGACAAGCAAGACTGCGGATTACAGCAAGGGCAAATACCCAAGAAGAGGCGATCGCTTTAATTGCTCCCATCGAAGCAGAAATCCGCAAACTCACAGGTGAGTTTTGCTATGGCACTGATGAAGATACATTGGCGACGGTGGCAGGTAAGTTGTTGCTGGAACGCGGTCAAACCTTAGCAGTTGCCGAATCATGCACGGGCGGATGGCTGGGGGAGACGCTCACAGAGGTATCAGGAAGCTCTAGTTATTTCCTCGGCGGCGTGATCAGTTATAGCAATGAGGTAAAAGTTGATTTACTTAATGTTGATCGCCAAGTTCTTGATCATCACGGAGCAGTTAGTGCGATCGTTGCTGAACAAATGGCGATCGGGATCAAGTCAAAGCTAAAATCTGACTGGGGCATTAGCATCACGGGGATCGCGGGACCAACAGGCGGGACTGAGACAAAACCTGTGGGATTAATTTACGTAGGGATCGCCTACCCCGATGGCAAAGTCGAGGCGATCGAGTTGCGCTTTAATCCCTCTAGAGGAAGAAATTGGATTAGAAAGGCAACTGTAATGTCAGCTTTAGATTTGTTTAGGAAAAGATTTGTTATGATTGAGTAAATAAACCTAGACGATGATAGGGAGCTAACCATAGTGAAAGCGATCAAGAAAGCACTGAAAGAGATCGGCGAAATTCTAAATCGCGTTCTGGAAGCCCTTTTGGGTCAAAATCAGCCCCAGCCTGAGTTGATTCCTATACCAGTAAGAAATAACTCACGACGAGATCGTCGCAATTAAGGTTATAAGACTCGCTTAGCGGGTCTTATATTTTGTTGGGGGAATTATAAAAATAATAGGTAATAATAGGTGACACTTTGTGCCACCTATTATTTTTTAGAGAGTTACAAATTCAGATTCGAGGCGATCGCTGTCTCTCTCCATTTCCATTTCTAAGACAGAGGTAGATTGCTGTGCCTCTTGGAAATAAATAACGTCTTTGCGGGGATCGACTTCACCAGTTTTAATGCGGAGATTATCACCCACTTGAATCTGACGATTTATTCGCATCGGTAACTTCAAGCCTAAATCTTCGATCAGTACTAGGGCTAGTTTTTCATTTTCGCGCAACCAGTCCAGCATCAGCGCTTCCCACACCACATCTTTGTTGCGGCGCAAATATTCTAGACTCCAATAGCGTACCGACTGCTTCTCAACCTGACTCGCATCCCAAATCGCAGGATCGATCGCTTGCAAAATTGCCGTCAGCATTTCCGCAGTAAATGGCAAAGACTCCCCGCGCAAAAAGGATTTAATTTGCCAATGGGCAAGTAGATCGCTATATCGACGAATTGGTGAGGTTACCTGTGCATATGCGTCCAGTCCTAAACCTGAGTGGCGCGACGCATATAGCCCTAATGAGCCTTTGGTCATACAGCGACAAATCGCAAATTCACGCACAGGGCCCGATGGTAACTGCATCAGAGTATCAAGGGGCGGTAATTCGGGCTGTTCTTGATAGCGATAGGGGATGGGAATATTGTTTGTTTGCGCGAATTTGGCGGCGACTTCACCTGCGAGGATCATCATCTCGGCGACCAGTTGCCGCGAGAAGGTATCTTCCATCAGTTCTAAAGTCAGGCGATCGCCCCATTCAGGATCAGACTTAGAATCAACTTTAACGCTGGTATCAGGTAAATGAATTTCGATCGCACCCTGATCAACACGCCATTTTTTGCGGAGGCGAGCAAAGTCAGCAAGGCGATCAAGGTCATCCTCCACACCAAGTTGTAGCATTTCCTCAACATCTTCATAGGTGAGGCGATAGTTAGGCTTCACTAAACTTGCTACAATCTCGTAATGGGCAACTGCGCCGACTTCATCTAGATCGACGGCAAAAGACATCGCATGACAAACTTTATTTTCGATTAAACTCATGGGGCCAGCCGCTAGCTCAATCGGAAACATGGGAATCACGCCTGTGGGCAAGTAGACGCTTGTACCCCGCTTACGCGCATCCTTATCCAAGGGACTTTCAGGATCGAGCCATCTTGTTGGGTCAGCTATATGAATCCAAATGCGCTTTTTCCCATCAGCAAGAGTCTCAATGCTCAACCCGTCATCAATTTCCGTAGTACTGATATCGTCAATCGTATACACATGCAGATGGGTGAGATCACGCCGCAAATCCCTCATATTGTCAGGCATTGGGGAAGTAAAGCATTCTTGAGCGGCAGCAATCAATTCATTGGCAAAGCGAATCGGTATTTGGCTACGCAGTAAATTCAGATTTTCATGTTCGCTCCAAATACCAAGATCGACTAGCATTTGGAAAGCGGCCTGTTCATTTTTAGAACGTTTAGCAAAATTTAAAAGCTCTTGGGCAGCAGCCTTGTCAGACGCTTCATCACCATGAAGGGCATAACGCTCTAGACAATCTAGGCGACTGCGATCGCTAGTTGTCCATGTAACGTCACCACCCGCAAGCTTGGTAGTTAGCTTTTGCTGAAATTCTTCGATTAATTTAGCTCTTTGAGCCGCTGCCTCAGCTTGATGCTTTAAATCTGAGACTTGTGAACTTGAGCGTGGCTCATACAGATCTCCTTTTTGCTTGAAGTAAATTTTGTCATTACTTAATAAGCAATAGGATGCATAGGAAGTAACCGCAGATAAGTCTGAAAATAGAAGATTAGCAAGATCATTGGGATTGGTGGCTTGATTATCTTCAATTAGGATTTCCCATGCGACTTCTAGGCTAGAAGGGTCAAGAAATTTTGCAACTTTTTGCAAAAATGAGGGGATTTGCAAATGGGTAAAGCTAGAATTTTCACCACTAGCTTTGATGGTGTAGTTAATTTCGCGGGGATGGATAGTGTGGGTATTACCGTTTTCATCGATCGCTTGAAAGTGTTTTTTACCTTCAGGACGATCAATTACGACAAGGCGGCGATCGCCATGCAATTTCACTTCGACTAGCGTACCTTTTTCCAAAATTGCCCCTTGTCCACCAAAGCCAAAATTTTTCTTTAATATTCTACCTTTTTAACGTCAGTTCGACAAGAGCGCAAAATGGTAAAAGTCGCAGAGCGACTTTTACCATTTTGCGCCATTTGCGCCGCGCTTCGCGCGG
>JBJTVM010000314.1:0-8591 GCA_046081205.1 Pseudanabaena sp.
GCGGCGCGCCGCGCCGCCATCCCATTTCTATGGAGATTAATTTTTCGCAACTTTTTCCGTAGGTTTTGCGTCAATATTGTTCAATGAATGAATAGTGGCAATGGCAATTTCGAGCTGCATATTTCTGTATGTCGAACCAGCGCTCTAATTTTTGTGATGCTGGCTTTAATTCGTGGGGATCTAGCCTAAATATTTTTCACAGTAGATAAACATTAGACCAGTAAAGCTTGAGGTAATGGTAAACATGAAAATATCGATCGCTAAGTTGTCAGATTCAATTAGTCAGAGAGCTATCGAACCAATGGTTAAAGGGCTTCAGCATTACTGGAAATTTGTAATCGCCTTACTGATGTCTTTATTGTTGGCAGTCACTCTTAATCCTTTTGCGGTTAAAGCCTTTGACTTATCTAACTTGCTTCGAGTGCTGCCTTCGGCTATTCAAATTATTCAGCTTTCCAGTATTGGTGACAATGAGGAAGTTTCACTAGGTCAACAAATTGATCGACAGATTCAACAAGAAGTTCGCATCAGTCGTGATCCTGCGGCTAATGCTTTAGTAACTCGCTTAGGACAAATTTTAGTTCCTACCAGCGATCGTCCGAGCATTCCCTACACTTTTCGTGTTGTTGATGATAACAATCTCAATGCCTTCGCGACTATGGGTGGGTTTGTGTATATCAACACTGGTACGATCGCTGCTGCGGATAATGTCGCTCAATTAGCCAGTGTCATCGGTCACGAAATGGGGCATATCTCAGGTCGTCATTCGCTAGAGCAAATGAGACAAATGGCGATCGCTCAGGGTATTGCCACTATTGCGGGTGTTGCCGATGATCGCCTAGTTGGGATTGGTGTTAATCTCGCCTTGCGTTTGCCCAATAGCCGCGAAGCGGAATTTGATGCCGATCGCCGAGGTTTGATCAATATTACAAGATCGGGTTTTGCGGCGAGTGCGATGCCAGCCTTTATGCAAAAACTAGCTAGTTCTCGTGGTGGTGGTGCTCCCACGTTTTTGAGTACTCACCCTGCAACAGGAGAGCGTATTGCTGCGCTTAATCAATCCATTCAAGCTAATAATTTGAATACAACAGGTGGTTTGAATGATGCTGATTACCAAAGAATTTGGCGATCTCGCTTCCGTTAAATCATAATCAAAAACAAAAGAGACTGCACTAAGTGCAGTCTCTTTTGTTTTTGAAATCATTCCCCCAAAAGTACAATGCGATCGCCTATTCATTCCATAAACAGCCACCTCTCAAAAAAATCAACCAATTAGCGATCTTCTGCTTATAAAATATGTGGTGAAAAACACTGTTATGCATATAATGTATGTATGCAAGTTGAATGGGACTCGAATAAAGCCTACATTAATTTTCAAAAGCATGGCATACGTTTTTCTGATGCCGAAGGGGTTTTGTATGATCCAAATGCACTTTCTTTTGAAGACACTACAGCTAAAGGTGAACAAAGATTTATCGCAATTGGGATAGATCATCTCTGGCGCTTATTGGTTGTTGTCTACACAGATCGCGGCGATCGCGTTCGATTAATTTCTGCTCGTCCTGCTACTCGTTCTGAGAGACGTAATTATGAAGACGGAATATGATTTTAGCAAAGCTAAGCGTGGGGCTGTGATTTCTCAAACAGGCAAAACCCGCATAACTATTTATATTGATGATGATGTACTTGAAGAATTTCGAGAACTCGGTGATTCTGCTGACAAGGGTTATCAAACGCTTATGAATGAAGCTTTACGGGAATATCTTAATAAAGTACAAGCGCCACTAAATGAAGACACATTGCGCCGTGTCATTCAAGAGGAACTTCTTGTATTAGTTAACTCCAAAGTGGGGTCTTGAAAAAGCAAATTACAAACTAGCGGATTGCCCTTCTAAAAAATCAACCAACCAGCGATCGCCTATCCATTCCCATAAACAGCGATCAATCTTCTAAAACAACATTCAAACAGCGATCGCCATACTCATGAAACTGTAAGCTAGCAATCAAGCGAACGCACATATGCTTAGAACAAAAGCTGCCTTAGCTGGCGTACTGTATAGCAATGTACGGAAACACGCACCCTTTAGCCATGTAGAACCGATCCCGTTTAAAAGCCTTACGCTTTAAGATATTTGTAGACTTTTAAACCACAGAGGAGATAACTGGCGATGCAACCAACTAATCCCAATCAATTTACCGAAAAAGCATGGGCAGCGATCGCAAGGACACCCGATGTGGTGAAAGCGGCTCAGCAGCAGCAAATTGAACCCGAACATTTACTCAAGGCTTTGCTAGAAGAAGAAGGACTAGCGGCTAGTATCTTTAGTAAAGCGGGGATTAATATCCAAAGATTGCGCGATCGCACCGATGAATTTATTAACCGTCAGCCCAAAGTATCAAGTTCTAATAGCTCTGTATATTTGGGCAAAAATTTAGAAGTATTGTTTGATCGTGCTGAAAAGGAACGCAAAAGTTTTGGCGATGATTTTATTTCCATTGAGCATATCCTCTTGCCATACTGCAAAGACGATCGCTTCGGCAAACCTCTCTATCAGGAAATGGGAATCGATGAAGCAAAGCTTCGTAATGTGATTCAGCAAGTAAGAGGCAACCAAAAAGTGACCGATCAAACCCCCGAAAACAAGTATGAGGCGCTTACAAAATATGGGCGAGACCTGACCGAGCTAGCCCGAGAAGGCAAACTCGATCCTGTGATCGGACGTGATGACGAAATTCGCCGCACGATCCAGATTTTGTCACGGCGCACCAAAAATAATCCTGTACTCATTGGTGAACCAGTGGTGGGTAAAACGGCGATCGCTGAAGGTTTGGCGCAACGCATTCTCAGTGGAGATGTACCAGAATCGCTGCAAGGTCGTAAGTTAATCGCACTCGATATGGGCGGACTGATTGCAGGTGCGAAATATCGTGGCGAATTTGAAGAAAGACTTAAGGCAGTTCTCAAGGAAGTTACAGAATCAAGCGGTCAATTCATTCTCTTTATCGATGAAATCCATACTGTCGTTGGTGCAGGAGCCACACAGGGGGCAATGGATGCAGGAAACTTGCTGAAGCCTATGCTCGCTCGTGGTGAGTTGCGCTGTATTGGTGCGACGACATTGGATGAATATCGCAAATACATTGAGAAAGATGCTGCCCTTGAGCGTCGTTTCCAACAGGTTTATGTCGATCAACCTAATGTCGAAGATACGATCTCGATTTTGCGTGGTCTGCGCGATCGCTACGAGTTACATCATGGTGTCAAAATCTCTGACACTGCGTTAGTAGCAGCAGCGACTCTTTCTAATCGCTATATCAGCGATCGCTTTTTGCCAGACAAAGCGATCGACCTCGTCGATGAAGCTGCTGCTAAGCTAAAAATGGAAATCACCTCCCAGCCTGAAGCCCTTGATGAAATCAATCGCAAGGTGATTCAGCTAGAAATGGAATGTCTCTCACTCAAAAAAGAAAATGATCGTGAGTCTCTAGATCGATTGGAGAAACTGAACAAAGAACTAGGCGACTTAAAAGAAGAACAAACCACTCTCAAAGCTCAATGGGAAGCTGAAAAACAGGTGATCGATAATATTCGCAAACTCAAGGAATCCATTGAGCATGTGAATGTGGAAATCCAACAAGCTGAGCGGGATTACGATCTGAATAAAGCTGCGGAACTCAAATATGGCAAGCTTACCGATTTACAGCGACAATTAGAAATTGCTGAGGTCAATCTTGATGAAGCGAAAACTTCAGGGCGATCGCTACTGCGTCAAGAAGTCACTGAAGAGGACATTGCTGAAATTATTTCCAAATGGTCTGGTATCCCCGTGAGCAAACTGGTGGAATCTGAGAAGGAAAAGCTCTTGCAATTGGAAAATGTGCTGCATGATCGCGTCGTGGGGCAAGAAGAAGCCGTAACGGCGATCGCTGATGCTATCCAACGCTCTAGAGCAGGACTCGCCGATCCTAATCGCCCGATCGCTAGCTTTATCTTTTTGGGCCCCACTGGTGTTGGTAAAACCGAATTAGCTAAAGCTCTTGCTGCCTATCTCTTTGATACTGAAGAGTCAATGGTGCGGATCGATATGTCGGAATATATGGAGAAACACAGCGTTTCCCGTTTAGTTGGCGCGCCTCCTGGCTATGTCGGTTATGAAGAAGGTGGTCAATTAACCGAAGCGGTGCGTCGTCGTCCCTATGCGGTGATTCTCTTTGATGAAATCGAGAAAGCGCATCCCGATGTATTTAACATCATGCTGCAAATTCTTGATGATGGTCGCGTTACCGATTCCCAAGGTCGCACCGTTGACTTCAAGAACTCGATCATCATTATGACTAGTAACGTCGGTTCGCAGTTTATTCTCGATATTGCGGGCGATGATTCCCGTCATGAAGAAATGCGCGAACGGGTGATGGAATCTATGCGATCAAGCTTCCGTCCAGAGTTCCTTAACCGCATTGATGAAATTGTGATCTTCCATGCTTTACGTCGCGATGAACTCCGCCGTATTGTGAAGTTGCAAGTTCAGCGTTTAGAAAAACGTTTAGGCGATCGTCGCATGACGTTAAAAATTGCCGATGCGGCTCTAGACTTCATTGCGGAAGTTGGCTACGATCCAGTTTATGGAGCGCGTCCACTGAAGCGAATCATCCAGCGTCAACTGGAAACCCAAATTGCGAAAGGAATCCTACGCGGCGACTACAGTGATGGCGACACCATCTTTGTCGATATTGAAAACGAGCGTCTCTCCTTCAAACGACTTTCTAACGATCTGATCACTGTTTCATAACAGAGAAGGGGCGCATTGCGCCCCTTCTCTTTGTTTTTGCTTTAGAATAACTTTAAGCAGAGTTACGGTTAACACATGGTTATCACTGTTTCACTACCAGAAGTACAACCTCTAACTTCGGCAGCTACCGCAGTAGCAATACAAGGCGAAAATCGAGTTGCGTTACGAGGAATTAGCTGGCTGTCATACCAACAAATTCTCCATGCTCTTCCTGACAGTCGCGCTGCAAGGCTTACATATGATCGCGGTATCCTTGAAATCACTATGCCTTTAGAGACTCACGAATTTTCACGATGCTTAATTGGAGTTTTTATTAGAATTTTAGTGATGGAAATGGGGATGAAGATCAAAACTATGGGATCAACCACGATGGATCGTGAAGATTTACAACGTGGTGCTGAGCCAGACTGTGCCTACTACATCCAGACTCAGCCGCAAGTTGCAGGGAAAATAGTTGATTTTAGTCAAGATCCGCCACCCGATCTCGTAGTTGAAGTGGATATTACGCACACCGATATTGATAAAAATAGGCTCTATGCTAGCCTTGGTGTTCCTGAATTTTGGCGATATAACGGACAAGAATTAAAGATTTATACATTACAAGAATCAGAACAGGGCTCTCAGTATATAGAGTACGATCGCAGTCCTACATTCCCTTGGATGCAAAAAGAATATTTATATAACTTTCTCGAAGAAGCGCAACAAGACGAGATTGCGGCTGAAGTTAAATTTCGTGATTTTGCCAAAACTAATAGTGCTGGGCTATAGCCCAGCAGCATTAGTTAAAACCGTCCCGATCGCACAGCATTAGCAAGATCTATCAAAATATCTGTGGTGGTCTCAAAATTAATGCAACCATCGGTAATGCTCTTGCCATATTCTAATTTTGACAATTCTTTCAAAGGTTGCTTGCCCCGATTAAGGTGACTTTCGAGCATAATGCCGACAATATGCTCTGAACCATTACGCACCTGCTCGGCAATGTCTTGTAACACCGTTGGCTGAAGATTGTAATCTTGTCCGCTATTGTCGTGACTGCAATCAACCATCATATATGGCTGTAGCTTGCGATCCTTAAGGCGATTAGCGATCGCCTCTACATGAACACTGTCATAATTTGGTCCCTGCTTACCGCCACGTAACACGATATGCCCGTCAGGATTGCCTGTTGTCGTGATGATGCTTGCCATCCCTTCATTATTGACACCCAGAAAACGGTGAGGCTGACGTGCTGACAATAAGGCGTTAATTGCTACGTCAATGCTGCCATCAGTGCCATTTTTGAAACCTACAGGCATTGATAAGCCAGAAGACATTTCGCGATGAGTCTGGCTCTCAGTTGTTCGCGCTCCGATCGCTGTCCAAGAAATCAGGTCAGCAAGGTACTGTGGCACAATCGGATCGAGCAGTTCGGTAGCACTGGGTAAGCCCAACTTTGCCACATCCAGCAATAGTCCTCGCGCTAAGCGGATACCGTAGTTAATATCAAAAGTACCATTTAGGTGTGGATCATTAATCAGCCCTTTCCAGCCCACTGTGGTGCGAGGCTTCTCGAAATAGACCCGCATCACAATTTCGAGGGCATCACTGACCTGATCGCGAAATTTGGCTAACTTTTCGGCATACTCTCGGGCTGCTTTGACATCGTGAATTGAGCAAGGTCCAACCACCACCAATAAACGGCGATCGCTACCATTCAAAATATTTCTGATTCTGGCTCTGGCGTTGGAGACTACCTTAGCGATCGTGCTAGTAATTGGTAACTCGGCTTTAACTTCTATGGGTGCTAGCAATGGACAGGTTTCGACCACATGTAGATCGCTAGTCTTAATTTGATCTGAACCTTGATCTAAATTTTGATTGAGATTTGCCTCTACTACTGATATTCCTTGACCAGCAATATTTGCGATTTCAGTTGGGGACACGCCTTTTTAACTCCATATAAATATCTACTTATACTTTAGCCCCCTGATGGGGTTAACGTATCCCACAGGTGGATTTTTGTTACAACAATCTGCAAACAATATCTTTATTTCTAGTTTGCTTAGATAATTTGGTAGTCATGCAACTTAATTGTGTTGTGGATGCGAATCGTCCACAACACAATTCCTAAAAATATACTTAAGGAGCATACAACGATGAAGCTACCGTTGTTTATCGTTCTATTTTTATTTGGATTAGCGATCACCCAAAGTATTTATTTCTTTCCATTACTACCAGAAGTGGTTGGTTCGCATTTTGACGCGGCAGGTAAAGTTAATGGAACCTCTTCTAAGATAGGCTACTTTATAGTCTATTTTGTGTCCCTTATTATTACTAGTTCCTTTACAACCACACTACCTCTAATTTTCAAGTATGTCCCAATATCGATGATCAATCTTCCCTATAAGGCATATTGGCTGTCGGATGAACGGCGAGAGGAGTCTTTTAAGTTTCTCAATGTGCATTTTTCTTGGTTTGGGGTTGCCACGATGCTAATGTTGGTGATCATCTTCCATCTCACATTTTTAGCAAATTTAAGTCTGATTAAAGAACTCAGCACCCCTGCGTTTTGGGGATTGTTTGTAGCTTTTGCCCTATTCATGGTCTGGTGGACTGTAGTGCTATTAATGCGTTTCCCTAATCCATCATAATTAACCAAAACTTGTTTGTTTCTTTTCTACAAAAACCAAAAATGTTGTGGCAGGCTTTTCCTGCCACAACATTTTTGGTTTTTATGTCCTAAGCAAACCTTGTGTTGCTATATAGGACTACTACATAACACTCTTTATGGCTAATATTTGGGTAAAAAAATGTGTCGGCTTTAGCCGATGATAAGATGAGTTTCTGTACTTTTCTATCTCAAAACCATGACCAATTGGCAGATTGCCGCCGAATTTGAAGACATTCTTTATCACAAAGCTGATGGAATGGCAAAAATCACAATTAATCGCCCCCAAGTTCGTAATGCTTTTCGACCAAAAACGATTACGGAAATGATTGCGGCTTTTGCAGATGCACGAGAAGACGTAGAGATTGGGGTAGTTTTGCTAACAGGTGCAGGGCCTGCTAGCGATGGTAAATATGCTTTTTGTGCAGGGGGTGATCAGAAAGTACGAGGAGATGGTGGCTATATTTCTGAGTCTGGTGTACCACGTTTGAATGTGCTCGATTTGCAGCGGTTAATTCGCACCATGCCTCAGCCAGTGATTGCATTGGTTGCTGGTTATGCGATCGGCGGCGGTCATGTGCTGCATGTAGTCTGCGATCTCACGATCGCTGCCGATAATGCTATTTTTGGTCAGACGGGCCCAATGGTAGGTAGTTTTGACGGTGGATTTGGGGCTTCCTATTTAGCGCGATTAGTTGGGCAGAAGAAAGCTCGCGAAATTTGGTATCTCTGTCGCCAATATGATGCTCAAGAAGCTTTAGAAATGGGCTTAGTAAATAAGGTTGTGCCAGTGGAGCAATTGGAATCTGAAGGCATTCAGTGGGCGCAGGAGATTTTAGATAAGAGCCCTTTGGCAATTCGTTGCCTTAAATCTGCCTTTAATGCTGATTGTGATGGTCAGGCGGGTATTCAAGAACTAGCGGGCAATGCGACACTGTTGTTTTACATGACACAGGAGGCTCAAGAAGGCAAGCAAGCATTTCTCGAAAAGCGCAAGCCTAATTTTCGCCAATATCCCAAATTGCCATAAACCCAAAATAGAAAGGCGGCGCGGAGCGCCGCCTTTCTATTTTGGGTTTGAAGATTAGGCGATCGCAATACACTTGATAAATTAATACCAATTCACAGAAGTGTGGCTACACTTCTGTGAA
>JBJTVM010000315.1:0-1264 GCA_046081205.1 Pseudanabaena sp.
TCTGGTGAACGCAAGTTTGGTCAAACAGCTTTACCTGCAACCATTGGAGAAGTTCAAGCAATCGCCAATTCATTTAATAACTCAGTCACTCTCATTGAAGAGCAATTTAGTCGTCAAGCGATCGAGTCCAAATTTAAAAACCATAATATTCTCCACCTCGCCACCCATGCCGAATTTAACATTGGTGTACCAGATAACTCCTTCATTATTTTTGGCAATGGCGACAAAATTCGCCTCGATGAAATCACCAACTGGCAGATTCCCAATATCGACTTGATTATCTTGAGTGCTTGTCAAACTGGAGTAGGAAAACTCGGCAGTGGCGTAGAAATTTTGGGTTTTGGCTATCAAGTTCAGAAAGCAGGAGCAAAGCAAGCGATCGCTTCTCTTTGGAAAGTCGATGATGCTGGTACACAGGCACTGATGGCAGCGTTTTATCAAGAACTACAAAAAGGTGATGTCACGGCTACGGAAGCACTACGCCGAGCGCAAGTTTCGCTGATTAAATCAAAGGATTATAAGCACCCCTTTTACTGGTCAGCATTCTTTGCGATCGGTAATGGATTGTAGGCAGTATTTACCCCATCATCACTGATCGAGTAGGGCTGAGCGATCAAGAGAGGATCATAGAATGCCCCTTAGCGATCGCATTATATGGACGAATGGTTGTAAGAGCAGGGGTTGTGGGTGATTTTGTTCTGAATGTAGAATGTAATTGCAAAACCCGCCGGTGGGGTGTGATGGTCAAAATTGATTGATTAAAGTTTAGAAAATCGGGAGGATGAAGACACAAGAAAATTTAGTGATATATTAATCTAGCAAAGCTTGGGCCTGTGGTCACCCTCCCTAAACCTCGCCCACTTTTTCCTTTTTCCTTTCTACTTTTTCCTTGACTTGACCTATGGCTTCGCGATTTTATGCGTTGGTGTTTGTGGCTTTGACTGGAGTTTTGGGCATGGTGTCGCCGTCTGACTTGGGTTTGATGACAGTGCTGGCGCAAACAGCAGATGAGCGCAAAGCAGAAGAAGATCGAATCTTGAAGTCATGTCGAGATAACTTGAATGCTCAAAAGTTTCAAGAGGGATTATTGTCTTGTCAGGCGGCGTTAGAGGATTTCAAGAAAATTGATAACTTGAGGGGGCAGGGAATTGCAATTACTAATATTGGTGTTGCCTATAACGATCTCAATCAGTATCAAAAAGCGATTGATAATTTTCAGCAAGCTTTAAAGATTGCAAGGGCAGTCAAAGATAAACGAGTTGAA
>JBJTVM010000316.1:0-2850 GCA_046081205.1 Pseudanabaena sp.
ACAGGTTGAATCAATGCTCAATCAAGTCATGCGTGGTAGTTTTTAAAAAAAAGAAGAGGCGAAACGCCTCTTCTTTTTTTAAGCTTGGGTAAAAATTCTCATATAAAAAATCGGGTTTTTGAGAGCAAGCCAACGGATTGCTCTCAAAAACCCGATTTTTTATATGAGAATTTTTACCCAAGCTTAAAAAAAGAAGAGGCGAAACGCCTCTTCTTTTTTTTAAAAACTACCACGCATGACTTGATTGAGCATTGATTCAACCTGTGAAGCAAGCTGAGTATGACTCATACCCAATTGATCTAAGATGCTGAGTGATAACTCTAGCGATCGCAAGGACTTGCCTTGATATTGGTATTGAAACTGTGAATTACCGCATAGCTGGTAGAGACAAGCTAGATCGTATAGAGATCTAGCATATTCATGCATCATTCCGAATTGCTCAAAAGCGACAGAAGCATCAATTAATGAGTCTTCCGCCGTTTCGATCGCATCTTCATCAAGACTATCTAGACCGTCAAGCAGACGATATACATAGATACGTCCTTGAAGATGTTTGGCGATTGCTATTCCCCTCAGATATTGGTAATCTCGGAAACGTGGTAATACATTTACTCTAATGCAGATTAGGCTTTCTTCAATTTGGCGATCCCCTAGCAAAGCTTCGGCAAAATCACAATATAAATAACCAATTTCAATGCTATCAACTGGCTCTTTGAGTAAAGAAATGCCATCTTTGATCATTTCAATTGCAGTTTGCCATTGAGATTCCGCGATCGCTACTTTGACTAGTCCTTTCAGAGCTTGTAAACGCAAAAAGTTATCGGAATTAGCTAGGGCAATATCGAGAGTACTTTGAAAAAGACTAGCTGCTTGATCGATATCACCAGATATTAAATACAACTGTCCTAGGTGGATATAGCTTTTAGCGATCGCGCACTCATCTTCTATTTCTAGACGTACAGATAGCGATCGTTCATAACTCATAAGAGCCGATTGCAGATCATTTACTCGTAAATAATATTGTCCGATTGCATCATCAATGAGAGCCTGACCCTGTTGACTATTGCGATAAGATTGATGAGCCGTTTGTAGAATATGTAAAACATCACTCAATTCCCCCAATTCGAGTGCCAGAATTGAACGCGCATAAAGCAGATAAGCCTCTTGTTCGTGATCTTGATCTGGATGCTGTCTTAATACTTCCCCCGCTTGTTGCACAAGAACTTGCGCTCTCTGCAACGATTCTAGTTGTTTTGTTGCTACTAGCTCTACAGCAAGATCTAATAAAACCCTTATGGTTGTGCTAGGGTCTGAATCCAAGTGTTCACTAGTGGTGGTATTTTGCAGACATTTTTCAAAATAAGAGATCGCTAAGGTGCGATCCTGTTGGCGCATGTGCTGCCCTTGGATTAGAAATTCGGCTAATTTCATAAGAAACTCCAAAATTATGCGTGTAAGTTACCTACTTCTAGGCTTTACACTTCATAAATAATATCGTACCCAAAATCATCTATCCCAAAATCACCCATTGGATCAGTTAACCGATTTTGTTATTCCATGAGCCAAAGGCATTAGAAAAATTCGGTTCTTTATGAGTTTCTACTAAGTTCAATTTGCTGTTTAGTGGAAACGACATGATTGAGAGATAAAGAATTCCAGAAAGAACGAATTTGCTTGCTGACAGATTGCCACTGTGAGTAATGGAAAAAGTGCTTGCCCTGTTCACTCAACCACAGTTGATCGCTATCTTTAAGATACGATCTCCATTTTTGGTATGCATTTTCGCCGCCAGTTACATAGTCATCTAATGCACCGCAAACGAGCATTGGTACGGAGATCGGTGTGGGTGCGATATAGGTAGGTGCATAGAGAGAGTGGGGAATCAAAGAATTATCGAGATCTTGCTTGAGTAGGTTGGCTAACCAATGCAACATTTCTTGGTCACGATAACCAAATAAGTAAAAGGCTGTCCGCATCAGCATTGTTTCTCGACTACAACTGATTAGCTGGCGTTGCTCGTAGTAATGACTATGCCAGCTAGTTGCTAAGTTAACTCCCACTGACAATAAAGTGAGCGATCGCACCTGTTCAGGATATTGCTTGGCATAGAGCCAGCCAACTAAGCCCGCTATGCCATGTCCGACTAGATGCACTTTGTCATCACAGGTTTGTATGTATTCATGGAGGGAGGTGATCGCTAGATTCAGATCGATGGGTTCGTCAGGATTCTGACAATATTCCCATTGGGCGATCGCATATTGACGCGACAGCGATCGGAGTAGTTGTAAATCAAAGCGGCGCAAGGATTGGCTGGTACAAAGACCGATAACTTGAGGCGTGGTGGACTGTCTAAGGGTCATACTTTTATTGAGATATATTTTTATTAAAATAGGGAAGATAAATGATTTCTAAGATTGTAAATAAAAAAGAATTGAGTGATTGATACTTACTTTTACTAAAGTCTGTGTTAGCAATCCCTGTAAAAATGCATCTTATCACTCAATCCTGCCAACGCATTTGAACTATGTGTAAAGAAGCGTGCCGAGTCAAGTCGCCTCAGAACTTGATTTATACTGTAACACTATTGATAATAATTATCAATAGCAAAATAAAAAATAAAGACGATGTGTAGCACCATTTTTATTTTATTTAGCTTGTAATAGCCAAAACTTAACGATCAGCGCCGCCAATGACATATAGGGCAGCATCCTTAGAAAGCATTTAAGAATTACTCTCTGTGGTCAAAAGCCCCAAGAGATCCCCCTCAATCCCCCTGAAAAAGGGGGAGAAAGAGAATTCCCCCCCCCCCCCCTTTTTTTTTTAAGGGGGCTGGGGGGATCTAGACAATTC
>JBJTVM010000317.1:0-6196 GCA_046081205.1 Pseudanabaena sp.
TCGCACACTTCGCTAACACTCATTACAGCGCTTTGCGCTAAATGATTCATAAAAGCTTTAAAAGCGTTGCTAAGTAACGCTTTTAAAGCTTTTATGAATCCTATTTAAAGCATCGGCAAGCAGTAGGGTTACATACGTGCAAGTGCAGCAATTTTGGCAATTTTATTGGCATTTAAGCCTTCCAACTCATCAATACTCAGCCATCCATCCTTAACTAAGCCTGCAAATACAAAAACTAACATGGGTAAGTGATAGTCGTATCGACCTTCAACCTCATGACGCTTCACACTCAAAAAATCATGTAGCCGCCACATGTCATCAACTTCAGCTAAATTGCTTGCCTTGTAGCGGACTGAATCGATCAGAGAACTAATTTCGCGCTTATAGGCAATATCGAAAGCTTTCCTAGCTACTACTTCTTCTGTTGTTGTCCACTCAGAATTAATTGACTGCATTATAAAAATTAGAAAAGATAATATTTATTTATATTAAGAATAATAACTGTATATTAATACTAAGCAGTTTTCCACTATATTTCTTTACTTTTTTTGAGCTATCGATAATCTCGCAAGGTGAGTTTTGCATGACTCATAAAATGGGACTTTATTTAGCACCCCCATATCAAACTTAATGCCAGTTTGGTATAGTCATTTGCTTCGTGCGAAGCAAATGGCTATACCAAACTCAGAGGAACTCATAAAACTCATAGTCTGAAGATAGCTTTTTAGTTGTAATAATCTAATCAAAAGTGCAAGTAGTTAAAACTTATACTAGAATCTAGATTTAGCGATAAGTCCCTCAAAATTCTGAACTTTGACGAAGATTCATGCCATCTCCAACTTCTTCTTCCCTCCGAAATACCTTTGCCAGAACTGAGATCCGTCGTCTGCAAGACTTGCTACCACCAGAGTTACAGGCTTGGGTAAAAGTACTTAACGCTGATGGTGTCCGTCCGCCACTGATTGCTTGCGAAGAAGCTGGCGGCGATGAGGTAGTGATCTTAGTCGATATGGTGCGCTGGGAACGCCTTGCTGAGGATCAGCGTAATTTGTTGTACTGGCATGAGGTTGCTCGTATCCAAAATGATGCAGTACCCAAGGATGGCTGGGAAGTCGCAGCATTAGCGATCGGTTTAGGTGGGGCAGTAGGTGAGCTATGGGTACAAAATGGTTTGCTATTTGTGCTTGCGCTGGGTATCTGTGGTGTAGCTGGGTTCCAGCTATGGCGCAAGGGGACTAGTAAGAAAGATATTCGTAATTTAATTGAGGCTGACCAAGGCGCTATTCGTCTGGCAGTGCGAAATGGCTATCCTTTGCCTGCGGCGTATAAGAGTTTGGGCAGTGCGCTAAAGATTATGCTCAGTGATACATCTAAGGGGCGATCGCGTACATTAATCGAAAAGCGTCTCGATGCCCTCCGTGCTGAGGCAAATAAGGCAAGACGCAATTACGAGAATTAAATATCTCGAACAAATCAAAACCAAAATAGAGAAAGGCGGTGCTTAGCGCCGCCTTTCTCTATTTTGGTTTTACATCTGCACCCAAAGCTTTTAATGTTCCGATCTCTGCTTCAGTTAAGTTTGCTGCATCATCAATGCTCATACCCTCATAAGGACGAATTGAGCGCAAAGCTTGGCAACATTTACCAGTGGCGATATTCCAACATTTGATCGTTTCATCCCAACTGCTACTAATGAGCGTTGTGGCATCTTGACTAAGAGCTAATGATGCAACCCAGTGACTGTGACCCTGTAATGTCTCAAGGCAATTTCCTGTGACTACATCCCAAATTTTGATCGTGTGATCGCTACTTCCACTAATCAAGCGATCGCCTTTGGGCGTGAAGATGAGTGAGACAACGGGATGGGTATGCCCAGAAAATAGGCTTAAACATTCTCCTGTCGCTATGTCCCATAGTTTGATCGAGTGATCATCGCCGCCCGTCGCTAGATACTGCGAATTGGGGCTGATCTCCATTGCCCAAATACGGTTACTAGAGTCCGCATCCCAAGTGTATAAACATTCGCCAGTTTCTAAATTCCAATGTTTTACAATCTGGTCATAGCCGCTACTAAATAGAGTCTTACCATCGTGACTAAACCTAACCGATAGAACAGAGCTAGGATGACCTTGCAAGGTTTGTAGGCATTCTCCAGATTCTAGATCCCACACCTTAACGGTGTGGTCATAGCTGCCACTAGCTAAAAATTTGCTATCGGGACTGATGGCAATTTCCCAAACCCAACTGCGATGCCCCTGAAAGGTTTTGATGGGTTTACCTGTGTGGAGGTTCCAAAGCTTAATTGTGCGATCGGCGCTACCACTAGCAAGAATCTGTCCATTAGGGCTGAAGGCAACGGAGAGAATGCGATCGCTATGTCCGCGCAGTATTTGAAAAGGTTGCAGGTCAGGTTCTAAAGTTTGGGGTGCATTGATGTTGATATTCCAAAGTTTAATCGTCTGGTCTTCATGTCCACTAGCAAGTAAGTTTTGTTGATCACTATAGGCGATCGCATAAATTGCATTGCTATTGCCTTGGAGAGTTTTGATACATTGCCCCCTTTGAAGTTCCCATAGTTTGATCCCATGATCATCACCACCACTCACCACTAAGTTTTCTTGGGGATGGAAGGCAACTGACCACACGCGATTAGTATGCTTGTGCAAGGTGTCCAAACATTTACCTGTGGCGACATCCCAAATCTTGACGGATTGATCGTAGCTACCTGTCACTAGGCGATCGCCTTGGGGACTAAAGCCTAAGCAGGTGACAACCGCTTGATGTCCTACAAAAGTTTTTAGACATTTGCCCGTTTGCCAATCCCAGATTTTCACAGTGCTATCAAAGCTGCCACTCGCTAATGTTTTGCCATCAGGATTAAAGGCGATCGCTTTCACCCAATATTGATGACCTTGCAGGGTTTGCACACAGTCACCCGTTTCCAGATTCCATAACTTGATCGTGTTATCTTCGGCAGCCGATGCTAAAAGTTGACCATTAGGATGGAAGTCCACCGACCAGACACAAGCATTATGTCCTTTCAAGATTTGAATAGATTCGCCTGTGACTGGATTCCAAATTATAACGGTGTGATCGGTGCTACTGCTAGCGACAAGTTGATCATCGGGACTAAAGGCGATCGCTGTAACAATATTGGTATGTCCATGTAATGTGCGTAAACATTCGCCATTATGCGTATTCCAAAGTTTAACTGTATGATCTTGACCACAACTAGCAAGAATTGGACCATTGAGAGCAAAAGCAACATCCCAAACCCAACTATTATGTCCTCGGCAAATCAAGAGTTGCTGACCATTCACTGCATCCCAAATCTGAATTTCTCCATTAGTATCGCTGCTGGCAAGCGTAAGTCCATCAGGACTAAAAGCAACGCTGGTAATACCACCAAAGGTGGCGGCAAACAGGCAATCTCGAAAATGAGCTTGGCTAAAGTTGACTTGATGTAAATTGAGCGATCGCAAGTCACAGTCACGAATCGTCAACCTCGAAAAGTCATAGCCCGTTAAATCAGTTCCCAAATAGAACAAGAAATGAATAAAATTTGCACCTCCATAACTATCCTTAAAATGTAGGGGCAATTCATAAATCGCCCCTACATTTTGTTCCTTCTCATAAGCTTTCAGTTCATTTTGTAGCTTGATAATCAGTTTGCCGAGTTTGTATTTAATTTGCTCCGTAGAACCAAGCCTATTTTGTAATTGCTGAAGAATTGGCTGCACAATCAATTGAATTTGACTATCACGAATGTAATCCTTAGCTTGGGCTTGAACAAAAGCATGAGTCAGTAAATACTGCGGTGATTCGGTAATTATTTCCTGACAGATCAGTTCAATTAATCTTTCTGTTACATATTCCATCACCACAGGTTGCTGCGTAAATCCATAGCGATCGCGCTCAATTAAATTGCAATTAATCAGAGATTCTAAAACTTCCATCATCTTCAGTTTAGGAATAGATGGCGTAAAGACCCGATGTAATTCCGTTAAAGAAATACTCTCGCGATGGATAGCCAACCAATACATGAATTGATTTTGCAGATCTGATAATTTCTGTAATTGTTGAAATAGTAGATTGCTGATTCCATTAAAGAGAGTGATGCCACTGGCTAAAAAATGATTAACATTACCTGCATACAAGTCACGAATGGAAGTAGCGGCAATCTTAAGTGCTAGAGGATTACCACTGTAACAATCAACTAATTGTCTAGCCTCTGCATCAGATATTAATAAACCCTTGCGTTCTAGTATCGTTTTCCCTGCATTAAGTTCTAATCCAGATAGAGGAAGCGTGCGTATTGCTAACCCATCCCCTTCAAGAGCTACGATTTCTGAAGGTTTTACACGGCTGGTAATCATTACACAGCTTTGATGATTGGTTTCTCCCAATCGCCACAAAAGTTCGCCATAGGCTTCGTAACCCTCAAGATAGGAGCCTGTTCCTTGTCCATGCTCCAACAAGGTGTCAAAGTTATCCAAAATAAGCAAACAACGAGACTTACGAAAGTATTCGATTAAATATGTAACCTGTTCATGAGGGTGAGGAGGTAAAGTCGTAAGTTGCTGCTGTGACAGGATTCTAAAACAATCTTCTATCTTGTCATTAAAGGTTGGAGCATGGCGGAGAGATCGCCAAATCACATAATCAAATTCGCTCTGCAATTGTTCGGCTATCTTCACTGATAGAGCAGTTTTACCCATTCCGCCCATCCCCAGAATTGTGACCACCCGACAGCGATCGCCTAAAATCCACTCGCTCAAAGTCTCCAATTCCTGAGAGCGTCCACAGAATTTAGAAACATCGATCGCTTCACCCATGTGGATCTGACTCATTCCTGAGTTAGCCGCTTGCTGCTGGGCATATCTCTCCAATACTCCACGCAGATTATTTTTGGTCACTTTTTCGTTTAAAGCTTTAGAGAGCGATCTCCACAACCCCGAGCCAACATCCTTAATGTAGCCAAGATCATAACCCTCTTCTATAGCCATATCTGAGTATTTTTTACCATCCCAAGATTGACTAAATACAAGTTTTTGAATTTTTGATAAGTCATGTAATAGTAGTTGCGTGACTAATGCAATCGCATCACTTTGTACCATTTGCCACCTGAAGCCAACTAAACTTGAGATTATTTTCACATAATTAGACTTAAATATTAGAATCTTTTACCTAAAGCTCAAACAAGATTTATACAAGAATTATAAAGATTCATTCACTCTAAGAGCTATTCTTGCTATATCTGGTTTATCCCTGCTTGAAAAATCTGATTTACAGTGAGATTAAGCTCAGGAAAAGTTTGCGAGAGTAGGCGATCGCTATTCTGAAACTTGCTAATTTGATATTCTCCATCTATCAAATTACAAACTAAAATAGTTGGCTGTTTGGGATTACCAATAAAATTGCGCCCACCTATGGCAGCATAGTCAATAATCCAATACTCAGCAATTCCCACCTCGTCATAGTCGGCAAATTTTAAGTGGTAATCATCTCGCCAATTGGTTGACACAATTTCAATGGCTAAAGGTATGGATGCACCTTGACTAAGAACCGATTCTTTTTTCCAGCGCGGTTCGTTGGACAGGTTGGCACGATTCATCACTAATATATCTGGAAAATATCCAGAATCTTTGCCTTCAGGTCTGACGATGACTTGGTTAGGGATAAGATATGGTAAGTCCAAGCGATCGATTAATCCACTAAGCTTAACGGTTAAGAATCCCTTAGATTCTTCGTGGTCTCCAACTGGTTGCGCCATTTCAATAATATTTCCATTATGTAGTTCGTAACGCACGCCAGCATTTTCAGGAAGAAATGCGACAAATTCATCAAAAGTCGTAACTTTCGGTAAAGTTTGGATCATCATGGCTGTTGAGCGGTGCTTATGACAAAAATATAGTTTTTATATTAACTCTAATCTTGCGGGAAGGGTATTTTTTTGTGTCAGGCGATCGGCTCATTTTCTGGCATTTTTCGCCTTGACCATTGACTGATACTTATACTATTAGCACCAAATTATCATTTGTTAAGAAAGTTTACATGAATTTGCTAAAAACATCCGACCTTGATCCGACCTTTTCTGACCCTTTAAACCCAAATCAAAGCTTAGATTATAGAAAAGGCAGTTCATATTTTTTTTGAATTTCAAATTTGCAGTCAAAGGACAAATGAAATGAGGCTT
>JBJTVM010000318.1:0-3433 GCA_046081205.1 Pseudanabaena sp.
TTTGGCTTGTACTTCGGGATTGTTCATTTCGTTTTGAGCTTTTGGTTCAAGCATATAGATGGTATCTGCGGTTTCAGCGACGAAATCGGGTTGATATTCTGAATACTTGCCCTGTAGTTGGTAATAAAGCTGAAATTGTCCTTTGGCGGGTTTAAACCATTTGATAGCTTCGCGTTCTAGGATGATCGCTAAAATTCTTTCAGCTTCGGATTGGAATTTCTGTTCTTTGTAGAGGCATTTTGAGAATCCTGTGAACAGGTATTTAGACATATTGCTTTTGTCTGATGGGGAGATGCGATAGTCGAGGCGGTTTTTGGGACTTGCGTTGTAGGCGCTATCTTTTAGAGTGGTGAAACCCTTACTAATCTTAACTTCATAATTGCTGGTTTCTTGCCAGAAATTTTGTTGCATTTGCTGATGGACAGAATTAGCAATTTCATTTTGTCGAACTTGTAAAATTTTGCGGGTATCATCTTCAGAATATTGGTTGAGAAAATTACTGGTAACTTGTCCTGCTAAGTCATAGAGTAGATCCGCGTGTTCGTCATAGCAAATATCATCAAACTTGGATAAGCTTTCGACAATGTAGTTTTCTAGACATGATTCCTTAAAATTAAATCTGGTTATTTCTAAGGATGTGAACTGTTCGGTAGAGAGAGATTGAATATGAAGTTCTTCTTTAGAGGGAACAGGATAATTTAAGTCAGTAAGATCGATCGCAAAGGAACGAAAACCTGATCGCATAGTGCCGATGGGAAGCACTAAAATTCTAGGTATATCAATAGTTTGCTGAATGACAAGTTTAGTGGTTTTAGCGACAATTTCTTCAATATTTGGAGGTGGTGTTACACCCTCAATTTCCATTTGGGCGGGTTGATATTCTCTAGTTACGGCTTCACGAACACTTGCTTGAATTTTGGGATTAGCAAGATGAGCAGTGGTTGGGACTTTTTCAGGTTGGCTTTCGAGTTTGCGAATTTCTTGATAAGTAATTTGAGCGATTTTTTGTTCTATGGGCGTGGTGAATAGGGGCGGCTGAATGGTTTGTGGTTCAGTTGTGGGAAAATTGTCGGATAATTGATTGGGCAGATTCTCGGGCAAATTGATGGTTGTTTCGGGATGTAGTCCTAATGCTTGGGAGAGTTGCGATCGCGAAATTACGGTTTGTGTTTTTTGTTGTAAGTCTTCATCGGTAAGGATGATCTGTTTGAGGCGGATTTGAGATTCTGGTTTCTTGGCTTCATTGACAATTTCTTGGAATTTGTCGTGGCAGACGATATTGAGGCGATCAACGATTTCCACCCCTGTATGCATTCCGTAGGGTAGACGTAAGCCACGTCCGATCGATTGCTCGATCAAGATTTTAGAATTTGCGGCTCTCAATGGCACGATGGTATAGAGATTGGTGACATCCCATCCTTCTTTGAGCATATTCACATGGATTACGATTTCCGTAGGTTCGTCAGCTTCTTCAACTTTGAGCAGGCGATCAACCATTTCATCTTCCTGTGCACCTGTTTTGCTGGAGTCAACTTGAATGACTTTATGTTTGTATTCTCCTTGAGCAAATTCATCGGATTGGATGAGTCGCATCAAGTCTATGGCGTGGGTGATGTCACGGGCAATGACGAGCATAAAGGGTTTGACGATTTTGTTACCTGTGGCGATCGCATAGGTTTGCAATTCCGCTTTGATATTTTCGTGGAGAAAAATGCCATCTTCTAATTTGATGCGTTCTATCTGATCGGGTGACATCAAGTTAGGGTCAAAGTTTCTACGGGTAACAACGGCAGGATCTTTAACAAATCCATCGCTCATGGCACGTCCAAGGGGATAGTCATAGATCACGTTTTTAAAAGGTAAGCTTCCCTTATTGGTTTCAATAAAGGGCGTGGCAGTGACTTCTAAGCCTAACAATGGTTTTAATTCGTTAATGGCGCGGACTCCTGCGGAGGCTCGATAGCGGTGTGATTCATCCATTAAGATTACTAGGTCTTTTAGTTGTGATAAATAATCGAAATAGCTTTCGCCAATAAATTCTGATAAGCGTTTGATTCTTGGGCTTTTGCCGCCGCGTACTTCGGAGTTGATTTTGGATATATTGAAAATATTAATGCGGCAACCAACAAAATCAGTGATGATTGATGATTTTTCGTAGTTATCGCCTGTGATAATTTCAGGGGCGCTAATTGCAAATTCAGAGATACCCATAAATACATATTTAGGAGTATTGGGAGTGAAATCGGTAATCAGTTTGTTGTAAATAGTAAGATTGGGGGCAAGAATTAGAAAGTTTTTGATGCCATGAGCTAGATATAAGTAGCTGATAAATGCGCCCATGAGTCGAGTTTTGCCAACACCTGTGGCGAGGGCAAAGCAGAGGGATGGAAATTCGCGATCGAAGTCGGTGACGGTGGGAAATTCTTTTTTAATGGCGGCAAGGCTGGTTTCAAGATCTTGAATCTTGTGAATTTGTAGAAGTTCGCAAATACTATCTAATATTTGCAATGAGTCGCGTTGGGGGTGGCGAAGGCTGAGGCGATTGGCGATCGCATTGACATGATTATTCATAGTGAGTCTCTCTGAAGTTGTAATTGAGTAGGATGCGTTAGTGCAGCGTAACGCATCATGTTTTCCTAATTGATGCGTTACGCTACCGCTAACGCATCCTACTTTTAAACTATATTTAAAAACCTAACTCCAATTGTCCAAGTTTTGCAGGGGCTTTGGGCAGGTTTTCAATTTTGAGGCTGTAGTCGTCATGTCCCCATTCGCAACGGGAGAGGATGTGTTTAGGGATTTTCTTGACGGTGAGGTTAGGAAACTCATCAGGTTTGCCGCGAAATGCGCTACATAGGACGAGTAAGCTGCGTTCTTCGCCTACGTCTTCGGATAGTTTGACGAGTTGCTCATGGCTGAGGTTTTGGGTGGTGACGTAGATAAAGTCGCGTTCGGTGGAGTAGCCATGTTGCCAATAGAAGGTGTCTGATGGTGCATATTTGAATCCTTCAATTTTACAAAGGGCTTCGGCAAGCATGGTGGCTTTATAGTTTTTATTGATCACCCAGTTATCCCATTTGTCTTTTTCGAGTAATGATGGCGCGAGGTGATAGTAACGAAAGCCGCCGCCGCCTTTCCAGTTCACTGCTTTACTAATGCCGCCTTGGTCTTCGCCATTGATCACTTTTTGCATTCGGGGAATAATATGGGTATGGCAATGTTCGCCAAGTTCAATCATGATCCAGCGTCTTCCCATTTTGTGCGCGACTGCACCTGTTGTGCCTGATCCTGCAAAAGAATCAAGAACAAGATCATTGGGATTAGTAGCTAATGTAATAATTTTTTGCAATAGCTTTTCGGGTTTTGGAGTGTCAAATACAGATATTTGATTAAATTCTTTTACTTCTTTTTTTGCATCTTGATTATGTCCAAC
>JBJTVM010000319.1:0-4844 GCA_046081205.1 Pseudanabaena sp.
TCAAGGTAATCTCAACTCATCGTGATTTGAGAAGCTAAGCTATTGAGTACGACTTAGCGAAAATCTTTGAGAACGATTGATTGGTTGCTATTGATATACTAGAGTTAAGTCTTGATAGAGTAAAGTCTATTATTTTTATAATTATCATAGATATGAATCTATTAATTTTACTCTATCAATAACTAATACCAATTCACAAAAGTGTTGCAACACTTCGTACCGCAACATCTAATTTTTTGTTTTTAATGTCTATTTCTTGACTAGGAAGGGAGTATCCCCAAAGAAGAAGAGAACAAGAAATTAGAGCGACTCAAGTTTTGCTATACAATTGCCATAGCAACCAATCAATCGTTCTCAAAGATTTTCGCTAAGTCGTACTCAATAGCTTAGCTTCTCAAATCACGATGAGTTGAGATTACCTTGAAGCCTGCAATTCTGACTTGCAGATTAACTTCAAGAACGATCGCAGCTTAGTTTTTGTTGCCTTATTTTTGCAAACCCCTATTTATTATGTTTTAGGAGTGGAACTATGTCTGGTTTCAATAACAACTTTTCACGACGACGCTTTTTAGCTACAGCAGGAGCAACAGCTCTCACTTCAGTCTTACTTAAAGGATGTCTCGGCAACCCTCCTGAAGACAACCCAACGATTACATCCGCTCAGGCTGCAAAAATCAGTCTTCCTCCTGAACAGGTTCCCGAAACCACCAAAGTACGTCTCGGCTACTTGCCAATTGTCGAAGCAGCACCATTAATTATTGCCAAAGAGAAAGGATTTTTCGCAAAATACGGCATGACTGATGTCGATATCTCCAAGCAAGCCAACTGGGGAGCCGCTAGAGATAACGTCAAAATTGGTTCATCCGCAGGTGGTATTGATGGCGGTCAATGGCAAATGCCAATGCCCTATTTGATTTCTGAAGGAATTATCACCGATAATCTCAAAATCCCCATGTATGTCCTGTTGCAGTTAAATACCCATGGCAATGCGATCGCTGTGGCAGGCAAACATCAAAATAAAGGGATAACCCTAAAAATCGATAAAGCCAAGGATTTCTTTGAAAAAACTAAATCTGAAGGTGCGAAATTCAAAGCTGCTTACACTTTCCCTAAAGCCAATCAAGAATTCTGGCTTCGTTACTGGTTAGCGGCAAATGGAGTCGATCCTGATGCGGACATTGAATTGTTGACTGTACCTGCGGCGCAAACCGTAGCCAACATGAAAACTGGCACAATGGATGCCTTTAGCACAGGCGACCCCTGGCCCTACCGTATCGTCAAAGAGAAGATTGGCTTCATTCCTGCTCTTACCGCCGAAATTTGGAAGGGACATCCTGAAGAATACTTAGCAATGCGTGCGGATTGGGTGGATAAGAATCCCAAAGCTACCAAGGCCATGCTCAAGGCAATTATGGAAGCCCAACAATGGTGTGACAACTTCGATAACCGTAAAGAGCTTATCCAAATTGTTTCCACTAAGAACTACTTTGGCGTAGATCCTGAAATCCTAGCTGAGCCGATGATGGGCAAATATGATATGGGTGATGGACGTACTATTGATGACAAGAGCATGGCTCCACTCTATTGGAAAGATGCAAAAGGAAATGTCTCCTATCCCTATCAAAGCCATGACCTCTGGTTCATTACTGAGAGCGTGCGTTGGGGCTTCTTACCCAAATCAGCACTAGCCACAGCTAAGGATATGATTAAAAAAGTCAACCGTGAAGATCTCTGGCGAGAAGCAGCGAAAGAAGCAGGTTTCTCTGATATTCCTACTAGCACCTCTCGCGGTATTGAAGAATTCTTTGATGGTACAAAGTTCGATCCCGAAAATCCTCAAGCCTATCTAGATGGATTGAAGATTAAGAAAGCTTAAGTAGCTAGACATAAAAAATCTGAAGATGCAGAGGTTAAGATCCCCGACTTTTTCTTTGCAAACATAGATTAGCTCTGCTAGGCACACAAAAAGTCGGGGGTCTGGACGTTTATAAACAATTAGGATTTAGGAACAGAAAAACTATGGCAGTAAGTATTGGAAATCGTAATGGTAACTTTGGGCGATCGCTATCGAAGTTTTTGGGAAAGAATGCTCAGAACTGGGCGCTACCCATTATTGGAATTCTCGGATTTTTAATTGTTTGGCAAATACTTTCTTGGACTGGCTTAATCAAGTTGCCAGGCCCTTGGAATATTATGTCCGAAAAGACCACTCGTAACCTGTTGCTTTATCCCTTCTTTGATCGTGGTGGTACGGATAAAGGGCTGTTTTGGCAGACTCTCGCTAGCTTTGAGCGTGTGGCAAAGGGCTACTCAATGGCAGCGATCGTGGGTATTAGTGTCGGGATTCTAGTTGGCACTAATGCGGTTATTGATAAAGCGCTCGATCCTTTATTCCAATTTTTGCGAACAGTACCTCCTCTAGCATGGGTGCCGATCGCCCTTGCTGCTCTCCGCCAAAATGAGCCTGCCGCACTATTCGTTATCTTCATCACTGCTGTTTGGCCGATCCTGTTAAATACGGCGGTTGGTGTAAAGCAAATCCCTCAAGACTATCGCAACGTTTCGCGAGTACTGCAACTTTCTAAGCAAAAGTATTTCTTCAAGATTTTGATTCCATCGGCACTTCCCTATATCTTCACTGGTTTACGCATTTCCATTGGTCTAGCATGGCTGGCAATTATTGCTGCGGAAATCATCATGTCAGGTATTGTTGGTATCGGTTTCTTCATCTGGAACTCCTATACCAATGACAAGGTAGGCGAAGTTATCTTGGCTCTGGTTTACATCGGCGCTGTGGGCTTGATTCTCGATCGCGCTGTGGCATGGGCTCAAACCCTCATCTTGCCTGAAGAGCAGAAGTAAAGAGATCCCCCTCAATCCCCCTTATAAAGGGGGAAGAAGAAAAAATTCTCCCCCCCTTATAAGGGGGGCTGGGGGGGATCTATACCTCAAAACATAAACAGAAAGATTTGCCAAAAAAGAGTTAAAAAAGGAGAATTTTAAAATGCAGGATTTTGTTTTAGTTGATCAGGTAGAGAGAACATTTCCATTGGGTGGTGGGAAAGAATATATTGCCCTCAAAGGAATTGACCTCCAAATAAAAAAAGGTGAATTTATCTCTCTCATCGGTCACTCTGGCTGTGGCAAATCCACTTTGCTCAACATGATTGCAGGATTGGACTTACCTAGTGGTGGCGTAGTCATGCTCGAAGAAGAGCGCGTAACTCGTCCCGGCCCCGATCGTATGGTGGTATTCCAAAACTATTCGATCTTGCCTTGGCTATCAGTACGCGAAAATGTGGCTCTGGCGGTTGACGAAGTGCTCTCTCATTTGCCCAAGGGTGAGCGTCATGATTTAGTTGAGCGCTATGTAAATATGGTGGGGCTCGCCCATGCGATCGATAAGCCACCTACGCAGCTATCAGGCGGGATGCGCCAGAGGGTAGCAATCGCCCGTGCTTTGGCTGTCCGTCCCAAACTTTTATTACTCGATGAACCCTTTGGCGCATTGGATGCACTGACTCGCGGTAACTTGCAAGAAAAGTTGATGCAGATATGCAATGAAGACCAGATCACTGCGGTAATGGTGACCCACGATGTTGATGAAGCAGTATTACTTAGCGATCGCATTGTGATGTTGACAAATGGACCCGCATCGAAAATTGGCAACATTCTCGAAGTGGATATTCCCCGTCCCCGTCAACGCATGGAAGCGGTTAATCACCCCAGTTATTACAGTCTTCGCAGTGAAATTATTTACTTCTTGAACCAACAAAAGCGCGTCAAGAAATTGAATGCTCGCAAAGTTACCACGGTAGCAAAACATGGTTTGGAAAAAGTCAATTTAGAAATTGGTTTCGTTCCCTTAACTGCCTGTGCGCCGATCGCGATTGCCAAGGAAAAAGGCTTCTTCGAGAAGCATGGTCTGGATGAAGTTTCCCTCGTTCGGGAAACCAGTTGGCGCGGTATTGTCGATGGGATTTCAGGAGGCTATCTGGATGCGGCACAAATGCCTTCAGGCTTACCAATGTGGCTCACCCTCGGTGGTGCTGGCGCTTGCAAGCCCATCGTCACGGCTTTAACCATGACTCGCAACGGTAACGCCATTACCCTCGATAAACATTTCTACGATCGCGGCATTCATACTCTTTCCGATTTCAAAGCAATGTTGCAAAGTACTCGCGATCGTACTCACCGTATGGGCGTAGTCCATCCCTCATCAATGCACAATCTGCTGCTCCGTTATTGGTTAGCTGCAGGTGGTATCGACCCCGATATTGATGTGGAACTGAAAACCATTCCTCCTGCCCAAATGGTAGTTGACCTTAAAGCAGGGAGTATCGATGGATTCTGTGTTGGTGAACCTTGGAACTTCCGCGCCGCTATGGAAAATATCGGCTTCACCGTGGCAACTGACCTCGAAATCTGGAACGGTCATCCTGGCAAAGTCCTTGGTGTACGCGAAGACTGGGCAAATGCTTATCCGAATACGCACATCGCTCTCGTTAAGGCATTGCTAGAAGCTTGCATGTACTGCGCCGATCCCAATAATGCTGAAGAGATCCGCCAGATTCTCTCTCGTCGCGCCTATGTCAGCACTAATGTTAATTACATTCATTTAGGCAATCCCGATGATGTTACCTGTGCGATCGACACCCCTATGCGTGAACCTGCCCACCATCAGTTCTATGGTGCTAGTATCAACCGTCCAAGCCGTTCTGAGCACCTCTGGCATATTACCCAGATGGCGCGTTGGGGAGATGTCCCTTTCCCTCGCAACTGGGTAGAAGTGTTAGAGAAAACCTGTCGTGTTGGTGTATTTAGCACTGCCGCCCGTGAGTTGG
>JBJTVM010000320.1:0-1311 GCA_046081205.1 Pseudanabaena sp.
GAAAAAGCAAGTTTGGCACACTCTAACAATTGATGAAGCGATCGCTGCTTTGGATACCAATCCAGAAATAGGGCTAGAGTCGTGGCAAGTGAGCGATCGCCAAGCTGCCTATGGTCGTAATGAATTAACTGGCAAAACGGGACGCTCTAAGCTCAGCATTTTTATCGATCAGTTTACCAACATCATGTTGTTGATGCTGATGGGGGTGGCGGTAGTTTCAGCGGGATTAGATTTGCGGGTGGGTAATTTCCCCAAAGATGCGGTAGCGATCGCGGCGATCGTCATTCTCAATGGCATTTTGGGATATATCCAAGAAAGCCGCGCCGAGGAAGCACTTGCGGCTTTAAAACGGATGGCAGCTCCCAATGTAAGAGTCCTTCGCGAAGGCAAAGTTTCGGAAATCCTCTCAGCAGATTTGGTAGTAGGGGATATTGTGTTCGTGGATGCAGGGATGCAGATTGCAGCAGATGGACGCTTATTAGAGGCGATCAAACTGAAAGTCAGAGAAGGGGCGCTAACGGGAGAATCGCAAGGTATAAATAAGTTTGCCAATCAAGTATTCCATGAAGAAGAATCCTTGGGTGATCGCCGCAATATGCTCTTTCAGGGGACTGAGGTATTGCAAGGACGCGGGATGATGATGGTCACTGCGATAGGAATGCAAACAGAATTAGGCAAGATTGCCAATCTATTGCAAGATGTGGAATTGGAAGAAACTCCTTTACAAAGACGCATGACCGAACTTTCTAAGGCTTTGGTAGTTGCCTCTTTGGTGCTAGTGGCGATCGTAATTGCCATAGGGCTATGGCGGAATGGTGACTTTGTGAAGTTGCTAAATACATCCCTAAGTATGGCGGTTGCGGCAGTTCCTGAAGGTCTGCCTGCGGTAATTACAGTGACTCTTGCTCTTGGCACTCAGAGAATGGTGCGCCGTAATGCCCTGATTCGCAAATTACCTGCGGTGGAAACCCTTGGTTCGGTGACCATGATTTGTTCTGATAAAACAGGAACGCTGACCCAAAATAAAATGGTAGCCGAAAATATTTTTACTACAAATTATGCTTCCCAAATAAGCGGAACTGGCTATGAACCAATTGGCGAGTTTTCGCTTTCTCGACTAGCGGGAGATATGTTAGCTAGCGATCTCAGTATTTATCAATGTGCAGAATTACAGCTTTTACTGGCAACAGGTCTAATTTGCAATGACTCCTATCTCCAAAGAACAAATGAGATCATAAAAAGGGGCTTAATCCCCTTGCCTGTGGCTACAAATAGCTCACAATGGAAAATTATTGGTGATCCTACCGAAGG
>JBJTVM010000321.1:0-9620 GCA_046081205.1 Pseudanabaena sp.
ATGAGATCAGAGATATTCGACCTCTTGCCAACTTGACAAATCTCACCGAACTGGGGTTAATAAACAATCAATTCAAAGACATCGCTCCTTTAGCAAAACTGACTTTGTTGAGTAGTCTCAAGCTAGACAGCAATGAGATCAAAGACATTAGACTTCTTGCTAATTTTACGAAGCTCACCAAACTGAGTTTATCCAACAATAAAATCGAAGACATCACCCCTTTATCAAAACTGACTTCTCTAACCGATCTTGATTTAAGTAGAAATCAGGTCAAAGATATTAAACTTCTCGGTGGACTGAAAAAGCTGGAATCACTCTCAATTGCTAGGCTGAACATCAGCGATATTAAACCACTTTCTGCCTTGACTAACTTGTCAATCCTTCGATTGAATGACAATCAGATCACTGATGTTACACCAATTGCGAATTTGACTAAGTTGTTTTCTTTGGACTTATCTGGAAATCCCGTCAAGAGCCTCAAGCCCTTGTCTAATCTGAAATCCCTAGAAGCGCTCATTCTATCTAAATCTCGATTCAAGCCCTCAGATTGTCCTTTGCAGCCTGCTTTGATCTGTCGTTTTGTGGATGATTAACTAGGTTTGGAGAATGCGTTACATTTCGCAAATCCATTCTCCTTTTTGTTCCATTATCCCTGCCAGTTTTGACAACTACTTCCTTCATTTAATTAACCCTCACAATCAACAAAAAACTATGCAAATAAAGAAAATTTTAATCGCCGCGATCGCTGTCCTTACTCCTCTGGTCAGCCTCATGCCTCAATTCACCCCAACCGCCAATGCCCAATCCATAGTTCGAGGACGTTGTAACTATGAGGTTATTGGTACACAAAGGGGATCACGGGTTAATATGCGCTCTGCTCCTGGTGTCGAGTCTGATATCGTTGGCTATGTCCTAGTAGGGCAAACGGTAAACCAACTGCGTTACGATATTGGAGCCGCAGTGATTGAAAATGACGAGGAAGCAGCGATTTGGGCTTATGTTGAGTATGTCCCAAGTAGAACCAGAGGCTGGATTGCGAGGTCTTTGCTCAGTGACGAATGTATTAGGAACTAAAAGATACAGTTAAAACTCGAAAAAAATCTCCAATCTGTAACTATTCGGTACTGGTTCCGCATAATCCTATTAAACGGAACCAGTTTATTAATTCCATCAGCCTTCTACTAACAATTACCATGCTCTTCTCCAAATTCAAGCTATTCGGTTTACTGGCTCTCAGTTACTCATTGATCTCCTGCGGACAACCTCAAGCAGCACCTAATGCCACATCTAACGCGACACCTAATGCCACATCTAGCGGCTCATCTAGTGCGATCGCCCAAGCAAGCGCTACACCTCAAGCAACCCAAACCCCTGTTGCAGAAAAAACTCCAGAACCACAGGCGACAGCGAATGGGCATAGTCTAATTGGTTCTTTTAAGGGAGAGATGGAGTCTCTTGGCATCAAAATTGCGCTTCCCACATATGTCCCGCAGGGATTTTGGATTGCGTCGGTTAAAACTGAACCCTGTCGTCAGGGAGACACTGTTGATGCTAACGGAGTTTGCCGTTTCGGACCCACTTATACAGTGATATATCGCAATCCCCAAGACCATTGCTTTACGGTTGAGGCGGCTGGCGGTGGTCTTGGTGGGCCCAGTAGTCAGTATACCCGTGCTGTTAGGAGCAAGATTTTTGACAAGGTGGATGTCATGATTGGCACTGGTAATGACAAACCGATAACAGATGAAATCGCCAATACTCCTCAAGAACTGCGAACTGATTTCGCAGGCAAATCGCCTTTCTACTCCGTGAGAACTATCAATAGCCAAGCCGCTAATCGGATTAATGCCGCTATTATTTGTAGTGACACAGCCCACATGACTCCCAATGAGTTTATCAAAATTGTGGAGTCCCTAGATTGGCTAGCACTATCAACATCTTCGGTATCTTCAGCCTCTTCTCAAGACGAAGCTGAATCTTTTCATAAAACTTTTGAAGAGATTAACAAACAGTCCTGCGATGATCGCAAATCAGTCACTGAGAAAGGTAAGGTGTATGGGGCTTGTACTGCGAATGCAGGTGGTCGCAATCAATTTAGATTTATCTCTGCATCGGAACATATAGCGGAGGCTCCAGACGTAGGCGGAATCGTCTACTGGTACTATCTAAACGGTAAGGTTGCTGTAATCACTTTTGCTCACGATGGAACATCATTCATGTTTGATCAGAGTAGCAAATTGCAAGCAGAATTGATTCCCGCCCAAAAGGTGATGGTCAATGGACAGGAACAGTTTCAAAAGCGCTCTATCCGAACTACCTTTACCCAATCAGAACGCGATCTCCTCGAAAAACTTGCGGAAGAAGGTGGTGCAGATATTCTCTCTAAATTCAAGTAAAATCTCCTTCATTTCATCGACCATCAACATCATCGCAAATCACCTATGAAGTATACTATCTGTCTATCCTTAGCTGTCAGCATTACTAGCCTTATCACCTCGACTCTGCCCGCCCATGCCCAGACTGGTCACAGTCTCCTCAGTGATAGTCAAAAAGCATCCCTCAAGTCCCTAGGCATCAAGGTGGCTATTCCCAAATATGTTCCTCAGGGCTTTCGAGTAGCAACGATCAGAACTGAGCCATGTCGTGATGGTGAACGAGCAGATGCGAATGGGGTCTGTCGCTTTCGCCCTGGATATACGGTGTTATACCGCAATGCTCAAAATCACTGTTTTGTAGAATGCTATTGGTGGTGGTCTTGGTGGTCCTGGTGGTCAATATACTCGCTTAGTCAATACCAAACTTTTGGGCAGCGTGGATGTCAATATCGGCATCGACAAAGATGGAGGTGAGCCGAAGCCGATCACATCAGCGATCGCCAATACCCCTCAAAAGAAGCTCTGGATTTTTCCCGCAGGTAACTCACCTTTTTATGCGATGTCAACAGTTGATGATTGGGTTGACACCTGTAGCGCAAGAGCCTACATGACTCCCAATGAGTTTATCAAAATTGTGCAGTCCCTAGACTGGTTGCCTTAGCTCTGGAGTTATCGGCAGTCCTTAATTGCCCCAATTAAAAACTTTTTGCAATCTTACCCAATTCTCACAATGCAAATCTCACCACTTTTGGCAATTCCTTTACTCGCTACTCTTGCGGTTCCCTTTGCTGCTCAAGCTTCTGTCAAAACCGCGATCGCCCAGTCTCAGATGTCTTCACTAAAATCACCTTTAGCCCAGCGATCTACAGATGCTGATCTTGCCAAAACGCTATATGAAGACTTTGCGGAAATAGCACAAAGACCTTGTGACGGTGGTCGCAAGATAATTACAGAGAAGTCAAATGTATATATTGTCTGTTTTACCAACATAGGCGATGGTAAAGCATCTCCCGCTAAATTTATTTCCTATGCTTCGACAAGTCATGTTGAGTTTGAAGATGGTATTGGCTATTGGTATCACTTCAATGCTAAGGTCGCAGCAATTAAATATTTTCACACTGGTGAGCTATTCTTTTTTGATCGCATTGGCACTTTGCAAGCTGAGTTAATTCATGATGATAATCGCTCAGTGCGAACTAAATTTAGCAAGACAGAACGCGATCACCTCGAAAAGCTTGCCAGAGAAGGTGGTGCAGATATTCTCTCTAAATTCAAGTAAACTCTCCTTCATTTCGTCTACAATCAACATCACTATACATTCCAATGAAATATTCTCGTATTGTCGCAGCATCGATTTTATTGAGTGGCTTCCTTCCTTTTGCCAATTCCTTCACCTATTCCGTAGAAGCTCAAGAAACTTCTGCTCTATGGAGCCATTGCAAGAGGGTAATAGATGAAAATGTTAAGCGTTTAGAAGCTATTCCAAATGTGAAAGTAACCTCTAGCAGTAGATTTGCCAAGCTGTTAGTCCCCTATCCCGATCGCAAAGCAAATCTAAATCGTAGATATATATTTGCTCTAAGTGATAGTGGAGTTGTGAATGTGTGGAAATCTCGTGAGTTGATGACTGAGATCGCTGAAGATATCACTAACGCCTGTGTTGGTACGGCGGCGGTTACATTTGGGCGTGATCGCACTGGTGAATCTACAACCATCGGTCGATTTCCTGATGGCTCAATTAAGCAATTTACCTGTGCGGGAGATGCTGATCCGCGCACTCGCAAGAGAGTCCCACCCATAACTTGGGGACGACAGGCTTGCGATCTGTAAACTCAACAAGAAACTTCACAAGAGCAAAGCGATCGCTTTGCTTCTAGACAGTTTTAAATTTTTTAACGTCAGTTCGACAAAAGCAAAAGATGGTAAGAATCGCTTAGGGGATTCTTACCATCTTTTACCATTTGCGGCTTGCAAAGCAAGCTGTAAATGGCGATATCGAACTCATGTTGCTATAGTTATAGAGCTTGCAAATTTTATTGATCATGTTACGAATTACCGAAATTAAGCTTCCACTCGATCATCCTGAAGATGCACTGAAATTAGCAATTCTCAAAAAGCTGCAAATCAAGCCTGAAGAATTAATTAGCTACTCTATTTTTAAGCGCAGTTATGATGCTCGTAAAAAGACAGATATTTATTTAGTTTATATCGTTGATGTCGAAACCACTTTAGAGAAGCAATTAAGCGATCGCTTGTCTAAAGACCCTCATGTTAAGCCCACACCAGACATGAGCTATAGGCATGTAGCCAAGGCTCCAATTAATCTAAAAACTCGCCCAATCATAATTGGGATGGGGCCAGCAGGGATGTTTGCAGGACTAATGTTGGCGCAAATGGGATTTCGACCGATTATTTTAGAACGGGGGAAAGCAGTACGCGATCGCACGGCGGATACCTTTAATTTTTGGAAAGGAAGAACCGAATTTAATCCTGAATCGAATGCTCAATTTGGTGAAGGTGGTGCAGGTACTTTCTCCGATGGGAAACTCTATAGCCAAGTCAAAGATCCGCAACACTATGGGCGCAAAGTTCTCACTGAATTTGTGAATGCTGGTGCATCTCCTGAAATTCTCTACATCAACAAGCCCCACATTGGCACACTTAAACTAGTCGGCATCGTTCAAAGTTTTCGCTCTCAAATTCAATCTCTTGGTGGAGAGATTCGCTTTCAAAGTCGAGTGGAAGATATTGATATTCAAGACGGTAAAGCCAAAGGGGTCACCCTTGCTAATGGTGAATATATTGCTAGTAATCACATTGTTCTTGCGGTTGGGCATAGTGCCCGTGACACTTTCCAAATGCTCTATGATCGCGGCGTATATATCGAAGCCAAGCCTTTCTCGATTGGCTTTCGGATTGAACATCCCCAAACTCTGATTGATCAAGCGAGATTTGGAGATTATGCAGGAAATAAAATTTTAGGTGCTGCTGACTATAAGTTAGTGCATCATTGTCAGAATGGACGCTCTGTTTATAGTTTCTGTATGTGTCCTGGAGGGCTAGTTGTGGCGGCAACTTCTGAGGTCGGGCGGGTAGTTACCAATGGCATGAGTCAATATTCGCGTAATGAGCGAAATGCCAATAGTGGCATCGTGGTGGGGATTACGCCTGACGATTATCCAGAGCATCCCCTTGCTGGCATTGATTTTCAGCGTCGCCTTGAATCTCGCGCCTTTGAGCTTGGTGGTAGAACCTATGCCGCACCAGCTCAACTTGTAGGGGATTTTCTGGCGCATCGTCCTTCGGAAAATCTCGGTAAAGTTCATCCTTCCTATGCACCTAATGTGAATTTATGTGATTTGAGTGAAAGTTTGCCTGACTATGCGATCGCTGCCATCCGTGAGGCTTTACCTGCATTTAACAAACAAATCAAAGGTTTTGCGATGGATGATGCAATGCTCACAGGTGTAGAAACACGCACTTCTTCACCGATTCGGATTAAACGGAATGAGAAATATCAGAGTCTCAATGTAGAAGGTCTGTTTCCTGCGGGAGAAGGCGCTGGCTATGCAGGTGGGATTCTCTCAGCAGGAATTGATGGGATTAAAGTCGCTGAGGCTGTAGCGTTGAGTATAATAGCGTAGCCGCCCATTAAGTTATTTGGTCTACTAAATGCATCGTATTGCCACTATTTCAGGAGGCTGGAACCAGTCCACCGACAGCGTTATTTTTGTTGATCAGCAACCTGCACCGATTGTGATCATCACGGCGGCGGATACGGATATCCAAACTCTCGCGGCGGCTACTGCAAACTTGCCTGAAGATTTTCCCCAGATTCGGGTGGTGAATGTATTGCAATTGCAGCAACAAATCGCGATCGATACCTATGCCGAAGAGGTCTTAGAGAAAGCCCAAGTGATTATTGTGCGATTGATTGGGGGACAGTCTTACTGGAGCTATGGCTTAGAGGTGGTTAAGGAAACTGTGGCAAGCACGGGCGCAGTGTTGATCGTATTGCCAGGGGATGAGCGTCCTGATCCAAGTTTAACTAGCCATTCCACATCTTCCCTAACCTTGGTAAATCAGACTTGGCAATATTTCATTGAAGCAGGAATTGAGAACTATCAGAATTTATTGAAGTTTGTTGCAAAGGAATTTTTAGATATTGCTTCAGAATATGCACTTCCACAGCCTGTACCAAGGATTGGGATTTTTGATCCCCCTCAATCCCCCTTTTTAAGGGGGAAGAAGAAAGAAATTCTCCCCCCTTTTTCAAGGGGGGCTGGGGGGGATCTCGGATTAGTAGTAATTATTTTTTATCGCGCTCATTATTTATCGGGTAATACAGGGGCGATCGCTGCCTTCTGTAAAGCTTTAGCTGAGCGCAATCTTATGCCTTTACCGATTTATGTTTCATCCTTAAAGGAACCCGATGTGCAAGCGGAATTAATGCGCTATTGCTTGCCTGAATCTGGTCAAAAAGTTGATGTGATTTTGAATACCACTAGCTTCTCTTTGGCAAGTTTAAAAACGGATACACCGCAAGTCGATCTTTGGGAAGCTTTGAATGTGCCAGTATTTCAGGTGATTTTTAGTGGCGGGCTGAAGAAAACTTGGGCAAATGGCACACAAGGGCTAAATCCTCGCGATATGGCGATGAATGTGGTTTTACCTGAAGTCGATGGCAGGATTATTACAAGGGCAGTTTCCTTTAAAGCCATGCAGGGGCAGAATCTCGCTTTGCAAACAGAAGTATTGACCTATGAACCTGTGCGATCGCGTATTAATTTTGTGGCGGATCTTGCCGTGAGATGGATACAACTAAAACATACGGATGTAGGCGATCGCAAAGTTGCCTTGATTCTTGCCAACTATCCTAATCGTGATGGCAGATTAGCCAATGGAGTCGGTTTAGATACTCCTGCCAGTTGTTTAGAGGTTCTTAAGGCTTTGCGAGATTCAGGATATCGGGTTGGCGAACTTCCTGAAACAAGCGATGAGTTGATGAAGTTATTAACCAAAGGTGTGACCAACGATCGCGAATCCTTGGGAATGCGTCAGATTAATCAATCTTTAGCGCTAGAAGATTATCAAAATTATTTTCAAAATTTACCTGAGCCTGTTCAAACTGGAATTCAGTCAAGATGGAATCAGCCGAAGTGTGAAACAGCATTTGCGATCGCTGGTTGTCAGTTTGGTAATGTTTTTGTCGGTATTCAGCCATCAAGAGGTTACGATCTCGATCCTACGTTCAATTACCATGCACCCGACTTAGAGCCGACCCATGACTATATGGCTTTCTATCAGTGGGTGCGCGATCAGTTTAATGCCCATGCGATCGCTCATATCGGCAAGCATGGCAATCTCGAATGGCTTCCTGGAAAAAGTGTGGCTCTATCAGAAAATTGCTATCCTGAAGCCGCTTTTGGCGCAATGCCACATTTCTATCCCTTTATCGTCAATGATCCTGGGGAAGGTTCTCAAGCAAAAAGGCGATCGCAAGCGGTAATTCTCGATCACCTTACACCACCAATGACCCGTGCTGAGTTGTATGGTGGTTTACAGCAATTAGAAGGCTTAATCGATGAATATTATGAAGCAGAAACTCTCGATCCGTCACGTTTGGGCATGGTTCGCGATCGCCTGATCGAAACCATCAAGCAGGAAAATCTCCATCATGATTTAGGGTTTTCCCTAGACCGTCTAGAGGATTCGCTGAATACAATTCTCACGACAGCCGATGGTTATCTTTGCGAGATTAAGGAGGCACAAATTCGGGATGGGTTGCATATTTTCGGGCAATGCCCAGAAGGACGACAGTTAAGAGATCTAGTCGTAGCGATCGCTCGTAATCCGACGGCTAATCGTCTGGGGCTGACTAGGGCGATTGCAAAGGATTTTGATTTTGATCCATTGACTGCGAATTTAGGGGAATTACTTGAGACAAGCTCACATCCATGTTTAGCGAATTGTCGAACTATTGGCGATGCAGTAGAAGTCATAGAGGAATATGCGGCAGAGTTGGTGACACAAATTCTTGAAGAGATACCCCCTTCCCCCATTGCAAAGGGAAGCAATACTCTTGAAGTCCCCCTTTATAAGGGGAATTTAGGGGGATCTTCTGGAGATTTGAGAATTGGAGAGATCCCCCCTTCCCCCCTTGCAAAGGGGGGCGAGATTGCGGCAGAACTAACTTGGATTCGCGATCGCCTTTTGCCATCTCTCTACAAAACCAACCAAGAAATCACCAATCTCCTGCGCGGACTTAATGGCGAATACGTACCTAGTGGCGCATCAGGTGCACCGACAAGGGGCAGACCTGAAGTGTTACCCACAGGAAGAAACTTCTATTCGGTTGATATTAGGGCAGTACCGACGGAAACGGCTTGGGATATTGGGCGAAAGGCTGCGGATGTATTGATTGAGACCTATACGCAAGAACATGGTGAATATCCGCAAACCCTAGGGCTATCGATTTGGGGGACTTCTACCATGCGAACGGGAGGCGATGATCTTGCGGAAGCGCTGGCTTTATTGGGAGTACAACCTGTCTGGGATGGTGTATCGCGGCGTGTAGTAGATTTTGAGATTTTGCCTTTATCAATCCTTGGTCGCCCCCGTGTCGATGTGACTTTGCGGATTTCAGGATTCTTTCGAGATGCATTCCCAAACCTGATCGATTTATTTGATAGTGCGGTGAATGCAGTAGCCAATCTTGATGAACCCGCCGATCAGAATCCCCTCGCCGCAAAAGTCCAATTAGAATCCGCACAATGGCAAAGAGAAGGATTAACGTTAGAACAAGCCCAAGAGCGATCGCGTTATCGTGTGTTCGGCTCTAAGCCTAGTGCCTATGGTGCAGGTTTGCAAGGGCTAATCGAGTCACAAAATTGGGAAAGTGAACAGGATTTAGCAAGAGCTTATATTAATTGGAGTGCTTACGCCTATACCAGCAAATCTGAAGGTAAATCTGCTCCTGAAGCCTTCAATCAACGCCTCAGCAATATGCAAATCGTGCTGCAAAATCAAGACAATCGTGAGCATGACATTCTCGATTCTGATGATTATTATCAGTTTCAGGGTGGGATGACCGCCGCAATCAAATCTATATCTGGTAACACTCCAGAGATGTACTTTGGCGATAACTCACGCATGGCTCAGCCCAAGGTGCGTAAATTGAGTGAAGAGATTGCGCGAGTTTATCGATCGCGTGTCATCAATCCCAAATGGATATCGGGCGCGATG
>JBJTVM010000322.1:0-5723 GCA_046081205.1 Pseudanabaena sp.
CAGCAAACTCAAACAAAACTCAAAAGCCAAGGAGTACAGGATCTGGGACGGGGCAGCACCGTTAATGTTGAAAAAATATTAGCCCTCAGCCCTGCCCTCGTTACCACCTTCGGCACTGGCAGCCCCGAACGCGATCGCCATCCTAAACTTCTAGAAGCAGGGCTGAAAGTGGGGCTGAATGCTGAATATATGGAATCCTCACCGTTGGGACAGGCGGAATGGCTAAAGTTTACAGCCCTATTTTTTAATCAGGAAGAACGTGCTAATCAAGTTTTTGATGAGATGGAAGCTCGCTATGAAAAGGTGGCGGCGATCGCCAAATCCGCTCAAAATAAGCCCACTGTAGTTACAGGATTTCATCGCAATGGTACTTGGTATGTGGCAGGTGGCAAAAGCTATGTGGCAAAGTATTTAACCGATGCGGGAGCCGCCTATCTTTGGGCAGACGATCCCACCTCTGGTAGTAATCCCCTCAGTTTTGAAGAAGTCTATCGACGTGGGCGATCGGCAGATTTTTGGCTCAATGGTAGTCAAGATTGGAAACAGAAAGAAGACATTCCCAAAGCCGATATCCGTTATCGTGATTTTCAAGCTTGGCAAACTGGACAGATGTATAGCGCCAATGCCCGCATCAGTCCCACAGGCGGCAATGATTACTGGCAAAGCGGCATTACCAGTCCCGATGTCGTACTCGCCGATCTTGTAAAAATCTTTCATCCCGAACTCATGCCCGATCATCAACTCTTCTATTACAGCAAAATTGAACCATGATTATCCTAGTAGAGATAGGCGGCGCGATGCGCCGCCTATCTCTACCCCCTTGCCTAAGTTGTATGGACTACCCATTGAAATATTCTTTAAAAGAAAATCGGATCGCCCTAATTTTTCTCGCGCTTTTAATCAGCCTAGGATTAAGCGCGATCGCCAGCTTAGTTGTGGGTTCCGTATGGATTCCCCTCCCCGATCTCGTCAAAATTATATTTCATCAATCCACTGAGATAGGTTGGGCGCAGATTTTTTGGCAATTTCGCCTGCCTAAAGCCCTTACCGCCATCTTTTGTGGAGCTGCCCTCGCCGTCAGTGGCTTACAAATGCAGGTTCTATTTAGTAATCCCTTAGCGGGTCCCTTTGTATTGGGAGTTAGCTCTGGAGCCAGTTTAGGCGTAGCGATCGCTATTCTGGCAACGGAGGCATTAGGACAAGTCAGTGCCGTATTAGGCAGCGAATCCACCTTAGTCGCCGCTTGTATTGGTGCAGCTTTCTCCATGGGTTTAGTGGCGATCGCTTCCAAATTTGTGCAGAATTCCACCACCCTCTTAGTTTTAGGGCTAATGATGGGCTATGGCGTGGGCGCAGTGGTGAATATTTTGTTGTACTTCAGTTCCCCCGAACGGGTGCAATCCTATATCAACTGGACTTTTGGCAGTTTCGCAGGTGTCACAGTAGCAAGATTACCTTTACTCTGTGGCGCAATATCTATCGGACTATTATTAGCGATCGCCGCGATCAAGCCCCTGAATACAATGCTACTAGGGGAAATGCAAGCCCGTAGTTTAGGCACACAAATCTCCAAACTGAGATTAGGAATTGTGATCAATGTCGCCCTGTTAGCAGGAACCGTCACCGCATTCTGTGGACCGATCGCCTTTCTCGGTGTCGCTGTCCCCCACCTCTGTCGCGCCCTATTCCATTCTACCGATTGCCGAATTATTCTCCCTGCCACGATCCTAGTCGGCGCAAACTTAGCGATCATTGCCGATCTAGTGACGCAATTACCCAACAAAACCCTACTGCCCCTCAATTCCGTAACCTCTCTCCTAGGCGCTCCGATTGTGGTCTGGACAATTTTGCGGCGGCGATGAGTTGTTTGACCTAATCGTAGATTTAGTCAATGCTGGCACAATGCGATCGCTTGCCATTCTTGCGCCCGAAATATTTCTTGCTGTGGGTCCCACGCGCAACGCAGCTAAGCCTCCCATGATGAATAATTCGCAGCCATGCCATCGCAGATGTTCATCGAGAATTGGAAATCCGTTAACGAGGGGTTGGGGATATTGCTGCATTACTTGATATAGCAACGGTTCCGCTTTTGCATCAAAACTTGTACCTGTAGCTAACCAAAGGCGATCGCAAGTAAGTTCCATGCCGTCAGTGCAAACAATTTGCCATTTTGTTCCATTCCAACTGGCTTGAGCAACTTCGCATTCTGGATGAAATTCTAATCTGCCTTGATGATGCTCTCTTCGTAATTGTGTCATCACCGAGGGAGTCATCGAACCACCATCTCTTGCAGTTAAGACCATTTCCCGCCGTTTTTGCCAATCGGATTCTGCATGAAAACCCTTGAGATATTTGGGACCGAGCCATCCTGCATCGGCATCAAAGAGCTTTTCTTTAAATTGCCGACGGGACAGCAATAATACCTTTGCGCCACGAGTGATCGCGCCTAAAGCCAAATGTCCACTGGTTAAACCGCCACCAACGATCAAGATAGTTTCTCCTGCTAAATGTTGTGACGCTAGATTGAGGTCACTAGAATGCACAAGGCGATCGCTAGGAAAGTTAGGGGCTATTCGCTCAACCCAATTGGGAATTTGTTTAATACTGTTATTGGTGGCTAAGACAACGCGCTTAGCAGTGATGCTTTTGCCATGATTTAGCCAAAGCCGAAAGCCGCGACGGGGTGACGTGATTGGCTCTAGGTCGATGACTTTAGCTGTGATTAGTCGCTCATCAAGTCGCTGGGAAGCGATCACCTTTTGGCAAAAGTCACGAAATAGCTTCGTGGATGGCAAATCATAGGGAGGAAATAATTCATTGGGACGGTTTTCGGCGAAGCGTCGTAATGCGAAGGACTCGGGGGCAGGGTGGTGAACGACAGGCGATCGCAGATGGGGAATTTCTTGGGCAGCAAATTGCCGATGCCATTGGGTGAGCCAATTACCACTGGGATCAAAAACTAGGATTTTTTCGCGTAAACCCTGACGTTTTTGCAAGAGATGCAGGGTTAAGGTGAGGGCGTGAACTCCTGCGCCAATGATGGCTATGTCAATATCAAAGTTACCTTTAGATTGGATTTTGGCTTTGCTAGGGTAATTCAGGGATTGGGCTGAAGAATTATATGTAGATTCTGTTAAGCGATCGCCCAAATTAACAATAGACATAGTAAACTAAATAGCAATAATGATAATCATTATCATTTTATACTGCCTTATCTGCTAAATGTCTATGTCTATCGCTACAGCTTCACCACAGAAATCTACCGATCCACCTGTTCAGGTATGGGCGATCGCTGGAGCAGTGGGAATTGGCAAAACTGACTGGATCTATCAACAAATTGAGCAAATATCTGCACCAGTTGTTTATTTCTGCCCTAGTGCTGGTAATGTTCCCATCGATCCAACTTGTCTTATTGCAGAATTTCCCCATGTGCAAATTTTCGCCGATGGGCAGGAATTAGAACTGATTGAAAAAGTAGAGCAGGGCGCGATCGCTTTTATAGAGTTAGGCTTTCACTTAGATTTGAGATCGGGAGATATGCTGCTAGATACTCTTGCCGATCGCCATGCTTGTAAACGTATAGCCCTTGTTCCCTCTGAGTTAACCAGTTCTGAATGGCATGACTGGGCGGATGAAATAATAGAAGTCAAATATGATTTAGATTTTCATGATTTGCAGATTTGGCGCTCGCCCTTTACGGGACAGGTTTTTGACCCTTCGAGTTTGAATGTCCTTTGGTATGAAATAACTCAAGGTGCTTATGGAGAAGTCAGCCGAGTAAAAGGAATTTTTGACCTGTTCGATGGTCGTGCTTTTCATCTAGATTTTGTCGCAGGTATGGAAGATAGCCTCTATTTGCCCCTTGATGTGCCGCTTTGGTTAGATGGTCGCCCTGAACGCTTTAGTGGAATTGAAGTCGTTGGGCGCAATCTCGATGGTAAGGCGATCGCGCAGTGCATTATCGATTGCTGCCTATCGGAAGAAATCATGCTCCATTATCAAAACCAAATCAAACAATCACACCAACAATCACGCCCAAAATCACGCCAAGTGGCTGCTTAAATTATGAAAATCGCTGTAATTTCTTGCATTCATGGCAACTATGAAGCCCTTGATGCAGTTTTGAGAGATATAGACCACCAAAAAGCCGAGAAAATTTTTTGCCTAGGCGATCTCGTTGGTTATGGACCTTTTCCCAGTAATGTTGTGGAAATGGTGCGATCGCTCGATATTCCCACGACACAGGGTTGCTGGGATGAAGATATTGTCGAAGGATTGAACTCCTGCGAATGCAGCTATCCATCGATGCTGGCGGAAAAGCGCGGTCGGCTTGCCCATGAATGGACAAATGAGCATATTTATCCTGAAACCAAGGAATATCTAGCAGCTTTACCGAAAGTGATTAAGGAAGACAATCTCGCCTTTGTGCATGGTAGTCCGCAAAGTCAACATGAATATCTTTTACCAGAGCTAGATGGCTTTATTGCCCTAGAGAGAGTTCTCTCGACGGGAGCCGATACGCTCTTTTGTGGACATACCCATGTCCCCTATGTGCGAACCTTAGATGCAGGTCATTTGCGCCTCTTAGTGAGAACTGGTGCAGAGGTTCCAGAAGCGGAAATGCGTAAATTTAATGCACCCTTAAAGCGAATCGTCAATGTTGGCTCAGTCGGGGAGCCGCGTCATGGTCGCCCCAATGCTACTTATGTGATCTATGACATTGATAGCGATCGCGTTACCTTGCGGGAAGTGGAATATGACTATCAAAAGACCTGTGCTGCCATTATTGAGAGAGGTTTACCACCAATTTTTGCATGGCGTTTAGCCAAGGGTTTAGAATTTGCCGAACGTGCTGATGATGCTTCCCATTTATGCGAGAGAGGTGTGTAGATGTCACATTGGGCAATTTTAAGCGGTATCGAAGCTAATCTCATGGCTTACGAAGCAGTGCTAGAAGACATTAAGCGACAAGTTCCAAAAGTTACCGAATTGTATATTCTTGGTGATGTGATTAATGCGAGTGCTGCTAGTGAGAAGGTGGTGCAGAGGATTCGTAATCCCCGCATCGGTGAGCTAGTGCCGCAGGTTTGCAAAGGCTGGTGGGAAGAGCAAGTGCTGATGCTGCATGGATTCGTGCCTGATCTTGAGCCAAATCCTTTAATCGAGAAGTATGGCGTAGGTGCTGCAAAATCTCTTTGGGACAATATCTCTAAAGAAACCGTGTCATGGATTAGCAATCTTCATTTTGCTTTTATGGAATTTGACTGTCTATTAGTACATGGTAGTAGTTTGAGTGTTTTGGAAGTTCTCACCCCTGAAAGTTCGCCTTTACTGCTTTTAGATCGAATTGCGCGGAGTAATGCTAATCGCCTGTTTTGCGGACGTTCTGGACAAACCTTTCGCTATCAGATTAAGGATGGTTCCCTTAATTCCTATGTGTTAACCCTTGATGGAGAAGAGGTTTCGCAAACCTTTAATACTAGCGATCGCCTCGCGATCGGTGTCGGCAATGTGGGCGGTATTCCTAATATGGCAACCTATACCATTTATAGCCCTAATACGGACATCGTTAAGTTTCGGACAGTGCGCTATGGCAAGAGCAAAGGTTTTGGGAAAAGTTAAGGCAACCTAATAGAGCGGTTACAGCAATTACCGATCAAAAGAACCCTAAGAAGAATTTTGAAAATTTTGCTTCGCAACGCTTTCAAAAATTTTCTTGGTTC
>JBJTVM010000323.1:0-2566 GCA_046081205.1 Pseudanabaena sp.
TATCCATTTGGACTTGCTCAGGCAAAAGTGCCAGCATCAGACTAGTTTCCGCATCACCACCATGAATTCCAAATTCTAATTCTTTTTCAGTCAATAAATCCTTAGCCACATTGGGAACACGCCAAGTAAAGAGCGGAAAAACCGCTAAATCAGCATATTGCTCATGGAGATCGCGAGCAACTATCTCCAAAATCTGCGGCTGTCCCCCGTGGGAATTCATCAGCGCCAGTTTCCGAAATCCTGCTCGATAGACACTTTCAGCAATATCAGTCAAGACCGCTAGCATCGTCTGCGATCGCATGGTTATCGTGCCTGCAAAAGTATTATGCTCATTCGATTTACCATAATACAGGGGTGGCAAAGCATAGGCAGGAATTGCAGGATCTAATTTTTCTAAAGCCCTTGCCAACACTCCAATACTAATTGCCGCATCAACAATCAATGGTAAATGTGCACCATGCTGCTCAATCGCCCCCATAGGTTGAATAATTACCACATTTTGCTTATCTGGCATTGAGGCGATCGCTGGCGACGTAAGGTAAGCAAAATATCGATGATTAGGAAAATAATTCATAGTTAATAATTTACTCACATCAAAACCAAAAAACTTGAGTTAGCATAAAGCGCCACCTCTATAACGCCACCTCTATAAAGATGTGTGGAGCTTTATGCTAACTCTCCAGACTTCAACAATTCTGCACTGAAAATCCTTAACCTTCAACAAAATTACAGCTACTGTTGCCCACTTCAGATAAACTAATAGTTGAAAGTAACTAAAAGTGTTATGACGACTGTTTCTGAGAATCTGAAAATTACCCAAAATGGCACACAAAACGCCAAAGCCGAACCAGTTATCGATGGCAGTGAAAATCTTGGTGTAATCGTCAGACGCAAAACCCGACCTGTACAAGTGGGCAATATCACCATTGGCGGTGGCTCTCCTGTCGTAGTGCAGTCGATGATTAATGAAGACACCCTTGATATTGATGGCTCCGTAGCAGGAATTCGCCGCTTGCATGAAATTGGCTGCGAAATTGTGCGCGTTACTGTCCCTAGCATGGCTCACGCTGCCGCCCTCTCAGAAATTCGTCAAAAGCTCAAGCGTACTTATCTTGATGTGCCTCTGGTTGCTGATGTTCACCACAACGGAATGAAAATTGCCCTCGAAGTTGCTAAGCATATCCACAAAGTCCGCATTAATCCTGGGCTATATGTATTCGAGAAGCCTAAAGCCAATCGTACCGAATACACCCAGTCAGAATTTGACGAAATTGCCGAAAAAGTCCGCGATACCCTTAAGCCTCTAGTTTTAAGCCTTAAAGAACAGGGCAAAGCAATGCGAATTGGCGTAAATCATGGCTCGCTTGCTGAGCGGATGTTATTTACCTATGGTGATACCCCTCAGGGCATGGTCGAATCTGCGATCGAGTTCATTCGCATTTGTGAAGATCTTGACTTTAGAAATATTGTGATCTCCATGAAGGCTTCTCGTGTGCCTGTGATGATTGCGGCTTATCAGCTAATGGTTAAGCGCATGGATCAACTAGGCATGGACTACCCCCTACATTTAGGTGTAACCGAGGCAGGTGACGGAGAATATGGTCGGATCAAGTCAACTGCGGGTATTGCCACATTATTAGCCCAAGGTATTGGTGATACTATTCGTGTCTCTCTCACTGAAGCCCCTGAAAAGGAAATACCTGTCTGCTACAGTATTTTACAGTCCCTTGGGCTACGTAAGACGATGGTGGAGTACGTGGCTTGTCCATCATGCGGACGCACCTTATTTAATCTTGAAGAAGTCTTGCATAAAGTCCGTGAAGCTACTAGCCATCTAGTAGGTCTAGATATTGCCGTAATGGGCTGTATTGTGAATGGACCTGGGGAAATGGCAGACGCTGACTATGGCTATGTTGGCAAAACCCCTGGCACAATTTCACTCTATCGCGGCAAGGAAGAAATCAAACGTGTACCTGAAGCCGAAGGTGTAGAACAATTGATAGCACTAATTAAATCCGACGATCGCTGGGTCGATCCTTAACGGTCTAATTGAACGTGAGTTTGATATAGTTATTTGCGTCATGCGAAGCATGATGCAAATGTCATAAAATAGTGAGAATTTGAGATTGAATTCTCACACAGTAGAAAGTAAAAACATCTAGATTGAAACCTTCGCAAAAAAACTAATCATAGGCTTAAAAGCTATTTGATAAAAGTCTTCTATTACTAAAGCCTCTGAAAGCACCAAGAAAGGCTAGATAAGTAGAAGTAGGATTTAAAAAAACAGCAACAAACATAAAACCTAAAAATAAATAGGAAAAAATATCATAAATATATGTAGAAATATGCTTAGATGAATCGGACAGATGTTTAAAGAAGTTCAACAATAATATTAATGGTGGAAACCACAAAATAATAACGCCTAATATTCCCATGTCAAATGAAATTGTCAAAAAATGGGAACTTAAAACATCTAAAAAGCCACCTTCAAAAACTCCAACATCTTCCACGAATTCCCGACTCAACAGAAAATTATAGTTACCTAATCCTACTCCAAATACAATTA
>JBJTVM010000324.1:0-2158 GCA_046081205.1 Pseudanabaena sp.
CCCTCTTCTCGTAAATATTATTTTTTGTCTTAAATAACCTGCTGAATGTAGGTTACATGCGTTCTTGCGGCAATTGAGTTGTCCAAATCGCTCCCTTGGTTTGCTACATCCGTAAGAGATATTCGTATGCTCAGAATTGAAGAGCTAAATGATTTAATGCCAGCCGTTCAGCAAGGCGGAAAAGTATAACAAGTCGTAGTCGAACACCAAACGAAAGCGATTGGCAAGTATCTCACAAATTGGCTAGAGTGTAGAAATAAAATAAAAATACGTTCTACTATGAATAAGCATCAATCAAACCATGTTGCAGCGCATAGCGTACCAACTCAGTACGACTACTTGTGCCAGTTTTACTAAATAGCCGACTGACATATTTCTCCACATTCCGAATGGTTGTGCCAAGACGTTTGGCAATTTCTTTATTCATCAGACCTTCTACCACAAGCTCCAACACGCTCTGCTCCCGTGGCGTAAACTCAAGTTTGATCGGTGGTGGTGTCACATTGATCGCTGGTTTTTGTTTTAGCAGCGCCTTGATTTCCGCAAGTTGACCTGCTAGATCGGTGATTTCTGAGGTATTGCTATTTGCTGTCACTGCTTGGATCGCTCGACGGGCAATCAAATTTTCGGCGATCGCCACTAACTCATCAGGATCAAAAGGCTTCGACAAATAAGCATCACAACCTGCGTTATAGCCTTCGATGCGATCCTTGGTCATGCCCTTTGCCGTCAAAAACACCACAGGCAAATTTAAAAACCTTACATCCTCGCGCATTTGCTTTAGAAATTCATACCCACTCACCTGCGGCATCATGATGTCCGAAATCACGAGATCGGGTGTAGTCTGCTCGAGCAGTTGCCATGCATCCCTTGCATTGTTAGCAACTTGCACCGCAAAGCCACTATCCTCAAGATAGGCTTGTACCGCCTCTCTCAGACCTGGTTCATCATCCACAAGCAGGATATGTCCTGACATAGTTATCCTTCAATAATGCTTTTATTCTGCGATCGCCATATTAACCAATATATAGCCTTTGTAAGACTAGTGAAGTATAGGTTTGTTTCCCCGCCGAGGGTGGGGAAACAAACCTATGTACCTCGCTTGCTTGAAAAGCGCTATATAGCAATCCTACTACAGCAATTACTGATTAAAAAAACTACCAGAGATTTTTTGAAAGTGTTGCAAAGTAACACTTTCAAAAAATCTCTGGGTGGGGTTTAGAGCGCAGAGTGTTGTAGGTCATTTATGCAATTATGGCGATCGCCAGTTATACCAATTCACAGAAATGTCGTCACATTTCTGTGAATTAAAAACCAAACCCTGTAAGGGTTTTGAAAGCACAAGATGGCGCAGCTATTTTGTGCTTTGGTATTATTTAGCTGGCGAAGAACCAGTAGGACAAGTTGGTTTATCGGTCTCAGATTTAGGTGTGGTGAATCCTGTAGGTGGTTTTTTTGATGGGGAGTCAGTGCCACAGACGACAGCAATTGGTACCTCATTACCAGTATTGCCAACGACAAATACTGAGGCAGCAAAACTTTTGACATTTTCTTGTTTCGCAGTTGCGGTCATGGTGACTGACTTGGGCTGGGTGTCAGTGATTTGTAATAAATAATTATTGTCTTCAGCCTTGATTCCTACACCAAGATCATCAATATTGCTACTAAACTTACCTTTTTCAACATAAAAGGCTTGCTGCGCTCTCGCTAACGAACTCAAGTAAAGCCGTCCTGATGACTCGATCGCCTTTTCTCTCTGCCCAGAAAATATGCTTGTGGGAGAGGTGGTTGCTGAGGGGGTGGGAGTTTCTGTGGTCTTAGTTGCAGTCTCTGTAGGAGTTGTAGTCGCTGTCGGTGCAGGAGTAGTAGCCGTAGCAACTGGAGTTGGTTGAGTTGCAGGAGTGGTATTACATGCTGATAGTAAAGCGATCGCCGCAATCATCAAAAGTCCAGACTTAAAGTAGTTACTGTGCATATAAATAATGTTTTCTAGCTATAACTTTCATGATTTATATAAGATATATCACTTGCATATGTAGCTACAAGCTATAGTCACCTCCTGTATCAGCACAAATTAAAAACCAAATAGTGTGAGGTGGTGCGAAGCGCCCCCTCCCACCCTTTGATCAAGGATCACTTTCTAATCTCTTGCAAAAAT
>JBJTVM010000325.1:0-3107 GCA_046081205.1 Pseudanabaena sp.
ACACTGCTCAGACCAAAATGCACCAGTGTTAGGGTTACTGCACGTCATTGATGTTGTATTGGACGTGCGAACAATATTACAACAAGAGCCGTTTGAATCACATTTCATTTCAGCATGGGCGCTGCTTGTTAAGCAATTGAAAGCTATTGAGGATAAAGATAAGACGGCTATAGAATTTAGTAGTAATTTCATAAAAATATACAAGATTTATCAAGAATTATAGCAAATTGCAAATGCTGTAGTTTGTTTTAATGGCTGTTTGATGTGGGGAATAGGCGATCGGGTTTGTTAGTGATGAGGGGCGATCGCTGTTTGATTTGGGAAATAGGTGATCAGTTTTTGTGGTTGGTGTTGGGGCGATCGCTGTTAGATTTGAGGAATAGGCGATCAGATTTTGTGGTTGGTGTTGGGGCGATCGCTGTCTTACAAACTTAAATCCAATGCAAAAATAATTGCTTGCTTGATTTGTAACATCACATCACTTGGCAAGTCTCCCAACTTGCGTTCTAACCTTACTGTAGGAATAGAAGCAATACCCTGAACATTAGCAACAGATGATTGATTGAGAAACTTCAAATTAGGAAGTACGACCTCATACTCACTATTTCTATACTGAGTTGTCAGAGGAACATAAATCACTAAAACTCTCGGAGGATTTGCATCATAACGAGACACAATAACAACAGGACGAGTCTTTGCAGCTATCCCTAAATCTGCTAACCAAACTTCACCCTGTATAATATTTATCCAGCAGATCCAATACCTCTTGCTCCACAGAACGCGATCTCAAAATATCTAACGCATCCCGATCAGCTAAGTCAATTATTTCCAAGATAAATTGTCTCGCCAATTCAGCAACATCTGGTTGCCATTTAGCTAATCTTACATTTAATGTTTCCGCTAAAGTATCCATTTTTGCCTTTGCTTAAAGCATCAATCTAACTTTAGATTAACATATTTGCTGAGAGACAATCGCTGTTTGATTTGAGGGAATAGGCGATCGGATATTTGTGAACAATCCAAGAAATTGCGATCGCAAAGAAAGATCAGTTATCATTAAATTAGATCCGAATTAAGTGCTTTGACAACTATGATCGAGCTAAAAAATATCCACTCCTTGAGCGACTTCAAGCGCAACGCCAAAGAATTTATCGAACGCATTAAATCAACACAATCGCCTATGGTTCTAACCGTTAACGGTAAAGCTGAAGTCGTTGTCCAAGATGCTCATTCATTTCAAGCAATATGCGATCGGGCTGAGCAAGCCGAAGCCGAACTTCGCGCCCTAAAACTCGCAACACTACAACAAGACATTAACCTCGGAATTGCACAACTTAAAAATGGTGACTACACCGAATACGATTCGGAAACATTACCCAATCTATTAGAAAACATTAAAAATCGTGGTCAAAAACGCTTAGCTCATAAAAATGAATCGATTCAAGATATCCCGTCAAGCAGATCGTGACCTTGAGGATATGTGGGTATATCTTGCTCAAAACGATTCCCTAGCAGCCGATTTATTACTAGCAAAAGTCTTTGACAAGTTTCCTATGCTTGCACAGTTCCCAGAGATGGGCAGAAGCAGAAAAGAGCTTTCTGAAGAACTGCGTAGTTTTTCAGTTAAGCCATACATTATCTTCTACAAAAGAATGGAACATCACATTGAAATTGTGCGTATTCTGCATCAGTCTAGAGATATTGAAAATCAGTTTTAATGCTTGGCTAGAAGTCAAGCGCTTATTTTGATGGAAAGAAATGGCGATCGCTGTTTGATTTGAGGGAATAGGCGATCAGGTTTTATCAGGCATTAAATTCGTCTAGAATAGAACAAGGTATACAATTTTTAGAGCATTGAGTAGGCGATCGCATACTTTAGCTAGGAGTCAAAAACAAATGACACAAGCTTTAATCTCAGCAAAATCCTCAAACTTATATGACCGTGATTTTTTGCTATGGACAGAAGAAACAATTACCCATTTAAAAACTGGTGACTTTAAGCAACTAGATATTAATAATTTGATCGAGGAGATTGACTCATTGGGAAAAGCTCAAAAAAATGCGCTTAAGGGACAAATTCGCGCTCTAGTTGAACATATTATAAAACGATGCTATGTCGATATGCCAATTGAATACAACGGATGGGAAAGGGCAATTCGCAACATTCGTCCTGAGATCGAAGATCTAATCGAAACTTCTCCCAGTTTGCGGAACGACTATCCTAAAATACTTGATGCAGTCTATCAGCAATGTCTCAAAAAACTACGCCCAGAATATAAACAAACAAAGTTTCCTGATATATGGCAATTTAGCCGTTCACTTGATGACCTGCTTAATTTAGACTTTTGGGAATAGATACATGATCCATTATAGTTCCATCTAATCGCTATTTGGTTTGAGGAAATAGGCTATTAGGATTCCTTAAAGTCAACATTTTCATAGATTAGTGATAGTGGGAGACTAAAATCTATGCTATTTAGTTGAACTCCAGGATCGCTAACACTTAAACCAGAACTATTAATCGTTAGATATTCCCAAACTTCTGTACGATCGCTACGACGATAGAACTCAATACTTGGAGAGTCTGAATTGATGAGCATATATTCTTGTAATGAGTCTATTTTTAGATAGTTGCGTAACTTAATTCCGCGATCACGACTTTCTGTAGCAGGAGATAGGACTTCAGCAATTAAACAGGGATATTGTAAAAATTCTCTAGCACTGCGATCGCGGGCATCGCAACTAACAACCACATCAGGAAAGTAATAAACATTACTTGGGATAGTCATGAGCTTCGCATCACCACCAAGGATACGACAACCTTTACCACGTAAATGATTTCGGATTAATACAATTAAATTAAGAGCAATTTCATTGTTTTCAAGCTTTCCACCTGTCACCTCAATAACTTCTCCATACTCATATTCATATCTCTCTGTTTGTGTTACTTCCCACTCTAGATATTCCGTAGGTGATAGGCTAGGCAATGAAATAGTAGCAATCATATATTTTGCCCACAATTTTTATATTGATTATAATCAGAAATAGTGTTTGATGATCGCTGTTTGAGTGAGGTGTAGCAATTCTCATTATGAAACCGATTTTGG
>JBJTVM010000326.1:0-4341 GCA_046081205.1 Pseudanabaena sp.
TGCTGCAACTCTTTTTTATACCAATTCACAGAAGTGTGGCGATACTTATGTGAATTAAAAGCCAAACCCTGTAAGAATTTTGAAAGCACAAAATGGCTATGCCATTTTGTGCTTTGGTATTATGCGTCAACAAATAGATCGGAGCCTTCTTGAGTGACAGTAAAACTTTTCACATCTGTGGAAGTTTTGCCCATGGAGATCATTTTCTTGGCAACATCAGGCAATGGAATCCCGACAAAAGATTCTACCCATTCAGTATTCTTGCCAGTACAAACTTCAAACTTGGAGCCGTGGAAAGGGCAAGTAATTACACCATTTTCAAATTTGCCTTTGGCTAGAGGTAGTCCAAAGTGGGGGCATTTATTCGCGATCGCGCAATATTTATCACCAACTTTTGCAACAATGACAGATTGTCCATTGGCGCTAGTTTTCAGAACTTTATCAGAACTGACATCAGTAGCAGAGGCAATTTTGACTTTAGCCATTTGTTTTATTAATGAATGAATTGAGTAATGTAGGACACCAAAAAACTATATCACAAGGCACATTTACCCTAACAGAACGTCAATTCGACGAACGCGCAAAATGGTAAAAAGTGCTCTGCGCTTCTTACCATTTTGCGCCATTTGCGCCGCGCTTTGCACGGTGCAAATAGCTATTAAAGCCAAGAAGAAATTTTGACAGTGGCGCTTCGCGCCACTGTCAAAATTTCTTTTGGGTTTTAAGTTAGCGCCAAGCGCTGTATAGCTATAGTAATGAGAAGTAATGAGAAATTGATATGGGATTTGAGGGCGTTTTTGTTTTTGCGGTAGTGGGGTGCGTAGCGGTCTACTACCAACGATCGCGGCAACACGCAAACGAGGAGACTCAAATATTTGTTTTGTGGATTCTAGCAGTTGCCTTGCCAACCTTGGCGATCGCTTTAACAAATATCAATCGCACAGTCAATCGCACAGTTTTACCATTAATTTTTGTTGCTGTAGTATTTTTGCTTTCCACATGGATATATAGCAACTCAATCTCACCTGCCAAATCAAACCTAGCATCTATTAACCTTGATCCCAGTGAAGAAAAACAACTCAAAGGCTGCTTTTTATCAAGTATTTATCATCTAACAGGTTTAGAATATCGACCTCATGAAATCTTCTGTCGGGGCAAACTGCGATCGCCAGATCCCAAATATGCTTACGAAATGATTAACCAAAACATTCAAAAGGCATTTGGAGATCGCTTTACCTGTTATTTGCAAGAAAATCCCTTGGAAACCCTTGGTTCCGATTTTGGTAAAGCTCAAGATCATCAAGAAAACATAACAAACTATTGCTTTTATTTGCTCCCTAACCATCTCACCAAATCACCACCATCTTTAAGAGATCGCCAAAGCTGGATACCTAGCGCAATTAGTATTTTATTCACAGCCTTCACCCTGTTAGTTGTCGGAGCAAATCAGCGTATTGAAGACTTGGACTTAAGTAACTTACTGCAAGGAATTCCTTATCTGCTTTGCCTAGCAAGCATCTTTATCGCAAGGGAGATCGCACGCTACTGCGCTTCCAGACATTATCGAGTCCAAATTGCTTGCCCACTTTTCTTACCAATCTTAGGTGGTTTCGGAGTACTCGGTAGTTTAAACACCAAATTTCCCACAGGGCAAGGACACCCCCACCAGCGCCGACTTCTTTTTGATCTAGCTGTAATGCCCACGATTGCGGGCTTAGGGATCTCCATAGTTTTATTGATGTTAGGTAACTGGGTGCTAGTTCCTACAACTGTAATGGTTACTGAACCTGCGATCACCCCATCTTTGTTAATTCCCAATCTCGCCACCTTTGATTTCAAAAATTCAATTTTGCTCACTTTGCTGCAAACAATTTTTTCTATAGGAAAAGCTACAAACGCAGCAGACACAATTACCGCTTTTTCACCACTCACTCTCGCTGGTTGGTCTGGCTTAGCAATTAGTGCATTGCAGCTAATGCCCCTTGATTTACTGGATGGAGGGAATTTGGTAATCGCTATGTTTGGGCATCGTCAAGCTGTGCAAATTGCTCGGATGGCAAGATTAGTACTACTGGCGATCGCTGTGCTAACACAACCTTGGCTAAGAATTTACAGTCTCTTGTTATTTTTATTACCTGTTCCCTGCCCACTTGTTTTGAACGAAAGTATTGAAATTGGTAAAGATCGGGATCTAATTGGCATGATTTTAATTGCCATCGCCTTACTAATCATCCTGCCTGTACCCAAATCTCTCCTGTTATGAATATTAATTATTATTAGGTAACTCTAAGAAAAAATGATCCACATAAAACCCAAATAAATAGAGGCGAAGCGAAGCGCCGCCTCTATTTATTTGGGTTTTATTTCCTAAGCAAAGCTTTCATTGCTATAGCTTCTACTTAATTAATGTTTTATTTTAAATTTTCAAGACTTTAATGTGACTTTGGGATTATTATTAACCTTGGCATTTGGTAGCCACGATTTGTTGCTACTGGTAACATCAGTTAAGTCAACAGTAGAGACATGTTCATCCTGAAACGCCAAGACGTTGAAATCGTCAACGTTCAAAACCCACAAAACAAAGATCAACAAATACCGATTTTGCAATATCAGGGGCAAACATTTCGGTTACTCAACATGTTCGGCGATAATCGAGATGAGGCTTTAGCGCTTTGGCGTGACTTAACTGATAACAAAGGCAAAGCTTGCGTATTATTAGAAGAGCCTCAACGTTTTAGCGTTTGGGGTCGAGTTAAACTAGACCAACTCACTACAGCACCTACCCAAAGTTCTTCAGCAGGTACACACCTTGTCCAAGGTTGTTTACTGATATTGCAGGCTGTATATATCGAGGTTGAAGATCTTCTTGGAGTTAGACAAGCAGGTTCTTTTAAGCAAGATTTATTGAAGTTCATGCAACAGGGCAAATTTGCTCAAAGCGAAAATATCGCCGCCTTAGAAGGAATTTTGTCAATCAACCCACTTAATAGTGTGCAAATTCCCAACTGGGATGAAGGCAAATTGCAACTTCTTCTAGGTGAAATACATCGACTAGCCTCCTCCTATTTTGGAAATAATAGTTTTGTCGATAGTGCGATCGAGGCTTTAAATGAACTACCTGAATCGTCATCCGTAGCAGCTTGGCTGGCAAAAACTCCCAAGGGTAAACTCTGGAATTAATCTAAATGAATTATTTCAATGTTTTCCTTTAAAGTTATGACTTGTAACACAATACTTGTTATTTTCTTTCTTTAAATACTTTATTTCTTATGGTTGTAGCTAAGGTGCAAGATTCATGAGTAGAGCTAAATCTCCCTCGCCATCAGGGATTTCCACGCAATCTATTGTTTGGGCAGCGATCGGATGGGCTGCCCTAGCGCTAATGTTCTACCTCTTTTTTAATGCCCCAACCGATGGACCACATACAATTAAGCCTGAAGAATGCGCTAAGGCAGTAAAAGATCTATTCGTAAGACCAAATTGGTATCGATACGGAACCTACATTTTTCAGACTGTGGCGATCGCCTGTTCAGGGCTATTGTGTTTACGTAACTGGCGTAGTTCCAAAATCATTAGTGGTCGGAATGTCTGGCTGGGCTTGGGTATAGGTATCTTATCTTGGGGTATTGGCAATTTAATTTTTGGTTATCTAGATTTTCAATATCAAAGTGCACTGATTGCAGGTGGAGCTAAAGGTGCTAAAGATCTAGTTCAAACCTTTCCATCAATAGCCGATATCTTCTTCACGTTAACTTACGCATTTTTGTCATGGGGAATGGCGATGTCTGTGATTGGACGACGACTAAATCTATATCCTAAGCAATGGGCGATCGTGGGCGCTGTTGGGTTTATTGGAGTCGTCGTGGCAGCTTATGTTACTTTTGGTGTAAGTGGAGAGATTTCTCTAGATACTGGGAAGATATTAAATATTATTTATGCCCTTGGTGATATTTGGTTATTAATTGTCGCAACCATTCTATTATTGGCTTTCTGGGGTGGTAAGGCAGCACAATCTTGGCGCTTACTCGGCAGCGCAGGCATTGCCATGTTTTTTGGAGACTTATGGTTTAACTACAGTATCAATACTGGTATCAGCAAAGTTTGTGAAGGCAAGCAATATCAAAGTGGTGAGCCTGCCGAATTTTTCTGGATTCTTGCCTTTATTCTCTGGGGAATGGCTGCTGCTTTAGAGTTTGATCTATCTTCACGACCAACATCCCGTAGCCGTAAAAGCTAGTTTAATGAAATAACCTCAGTTCGGGTTAATTTCAAATTCTCTCCTAGAGAGGATTAATACCAAAGCACAAAATGGCGTAGCCATTTTGTGCTTTTAAAACCCTT
>JBJTVM010000327.1:0-7397 GCA_046081205.1 Pseudanabaena sp.
CTGCCGTCGGGAAAATATTCACCATTGGGAATGACTGTTCCTGAAAGTCAACAATGCGATCGCATAGATACATGAGTCCTCCACATTCAGCATAGGTTGGGATGCCCGATGTGATCGCATGGTGAACGGATGCTCTAGCAGTTTTATTTTCGGCTAATTCGCTAGCAAATACTTCAGGGAAGCCGCCACCAAAGTATAAACCTTGGATATTTTCTGGCAATGTGCGATCGCTAATTGGACTCCAAGGAATTAACTCCGCACCCATTTCTCTAAACAAATCGAGATTATCAGCATAGTAAAAACTGAAAGCGCGATCTTGCGCGATCGCAATGCGAAGACCCTCACCCCCAGCCGCTCTCCCAGAGGAAGAGGGGGTTGGGGTTTGAGGGTTTTCCATTAATGGCAACAATTTCTCCCAATCAAAGCAAGTCTCTCCTAAATAGGCTAACCGCTCAATAATTCCATCAAGATTAGACATTTCCGCAGTGGGAACTAGCCCTAGATGGCGATCGGGAATGGAGATATCATCTTGACGACGCAGCACACCTAAAATTGGTAAATTTAATGGTTCTAAAGCTTGAGTTAATAACTCTAAATGGCGATCGCTGCCAACGCGATTCAGCACAACACCTGCAATGTGAATACGTGGGTCAAAGGTGCGATATCCATGCGCGATCGCTGCAATTGAGCGAGAAGTACTTGCACAGTTAAGAATGAGGACTATTGGCGCATCTAGCAGCCTTGCAACATGAGCAGTACTAGCAGTATCATCTTTCCCCGTTGCACCATCAAATAGCCCCATCACACCTTCGACGAGTGAATATTCAGCTTTCTGGCTATGTTTCGCAAAGCATTCTTTTACGTAAGCTTCCGAAGTGAGAACAGGATCGAGATTGCGACAGGGCAGCCCTGTGATGTAGGAATGGAACATGGGATCGATGTAATCAGGCCCCACTTTAAAAGATTGCACTGGAGATTTAGCAGATCGCGATCGCGCTTTCATTGCTGCTAGTAGTGCCAAAGTTACGGTGGTCTTGCCTACACCACTACGCTCACCTGCGATAATAATTGCCATTTTTGATAGATCGTTTTTTTGGGTGGTGCGAAATAGGTAAGGATAGGAGGCGCTTCGCGCCTCCTATCCTTACTAAAATAAATCCTTTCCTTTTTTGATAGTGAAGAAAAGAATGGGCAGTAATTTATGCTGCCTATCTTTGTCTCTTTTTACGGAATAAATGGAATGAACTGTTTTAGAAATTTACGAAGCTTTAACAAACCGATGACTTCGCGCACCTTGGGTGAAACTAAATCTTCAGGCGGTATACCATCGAGTGATCGCAGTTTTTCCATGAGTTCTGTATATTCGGCTGCCGAGAGTTGTTTGCCATCGATTGGCGATCGCGCATCAGTGTAGATTTCGGCACGCAAAACTTCTTCGGGGATATCTTCCTGCACAGGTTGTTGTGACTGGGGTTCGGCAAAACTAAGCAGCGGCATCATCGCAACCGCAGAGATCTGGGCACTCAAGAAAGTAGCGATCGCTAATCTGTAATTTTTGCCTTGCCATAAATTTAAGTATCGCGAAGCTAGATAACCTTTAATGCCCCAATCTATTTGGTACATCTTCACAGCCTCCAGGGATAGTTTTACGAGATTTTTTGCCACACCATGCACAGAGATATTGGCGCGTTTCTTCAGATAGATCGACCGCCTTGCTAAAGTCAGCATCTTCGACCACTGCGCCCGTATGCTCCCCTGTCTCAAAATTTGGGAGATGTTGGCGATCGCGGGGAGTGGCAGTTTCTAGATTGCCATAAAACATCTTTACGCGGCTTAGATCCGTTCCCCGCAAATTGGCTTTCACTAAGATCGCTCCACCAAAGTTTGCACCCGTGAGGTCGCAATTTACAAAATTTGCCTTAATCAAGTTCGCTCCACTCAAATCAGCATTTCGCAAATCCGTATTACAAACATCACGACCAGCTAACATCATGCCCAAGTTAACTACCCGCACTCCATTAGCCAAGTCAACAACATAGCCACCAGTTCCATCCAAAATTGGACGACCAAGTAAGCCATCGCGTTTGAGTGGAGTTAAAAGGTTGGCGCTAGATAGGAATCGGATAATTTTGGCACGACCATCAGCATCACAGCCTCCAAGCAATGCTGCGGTTCTGGCTTGGGCGATCGCTCTTTCTAGCGGCCAGTCTTCCAATTGTCCCTGCGGATCAAGAACTAGGTCAGAAATCCCTTGGAAATAGGAGTCAATGGTTTGCTGTTGGGTAATGACATTTTGTTGACCTGTTAATTCTTCAGAAATTTCATTTTGTCGCCAAGCTACCCACACCGCCAAAATCGCGATTAAAATCTGTCCTACGGCTCCTAAAGCATCCCATTTTAAGCTGTCAAACCATCGCACAAAAGCGGCATCAAACTCAGTGACATGGGCTGCCATTAATATGGTGGCTCCCGCAAGTATAACCGATAGAGAAATATCCCACTGTTTTGCTAGTGGCGACTCGGCGATCGCCTTTAGGAATGGCGGTGAGAGAATTGGCAGGATAATTGTCGTGATGATGGCAAGCCCGACATACACTAGTTCATCGCGCTCTAGATACATGGCAATGCAGGACATCATCAAGGCGATCGCCGCGATGACCAAGAAAAATACTTTAATTCGAGAATTTGATGGAGCCAATCTAGTTACAGCCTATTTAGACTTTAAGTTAATATTGAAAGTGGCGCGAAGCGCCACTTTCAATATTTCTTCTGGGGTTTAAGTCAGTGCAAAGCACTGTAATTCTGTTCACGCTTGTTAATCTTACAATAAAGAACTTATTTTTTTGTGGCGCGGCTTTGCCATACCACAAAAAATATTGTGTATTCTAAAGCGACTGAAAATTAGCAGAATCAGCTAAAAAATCGCGTAGTCGCCGCGAAATTAGTTCACGGCTTCCCATTCTCCGCCCAAGCTCTTTTTCTAAAGCTCCTACTGGGGTAAGATTTTGCGGCGCACGGGGATCACGAGTAGGATGCGAGGCATATTGAGGAATTAAATAGGTGCTTTGATCAGCGATCGCTTTAGCGCGTTCGATGGGGACTGCACCATCAAGATCGATGCGAATAATCCCATGCAAATCGTGATAGCCCATCTTTTTGAAGTTCAGATCGTTACTGCCTGATCGCAAATACCAACTGAGATTGGAGCCATGCGAATTAGAAATCCGAAAAATCGGTGTGCGCTCTCCTACTTTCAGCGATCGCATGACTTGGGCATTGTCTCCTTTGAGATAAGCCTTACCCATCGTTTTCACATAGCCAATCGTATCGTAGGGAGTTTGATAAACCCGATAGAGCAAAGGCCCATCACGGACGATTAGCGTATTCTCTTTAATTAGCTCTTTGTTTAATGAGAGGGCATTAGCAATCCGCATTTCCTCATCCAGCATTTCGCTCTGCACTAGCTGAGAAGGCGTATCTGGTTGATTGTTACTACCAGTCAGGCAGCGATCGTATTTCAAAGCACCTCGACCACTGACGGGACATGGGATTGACGTGACGGGCGGAGTCAAATTCCCACCCAGAGCAATAATCCTGATTACTTCTGTTGCCACACATTTAGCTCTACTGATCGTGCGATCAACTAATACCGCCCCCACCGAAATCGTCGCAAAAGCTCCATATAAGATCTCATCATCTCGCCGTCCTAAAAAGCTGGCATCAAGGCGCAATCTCCCATCAATAAACAAAATTTGATGAGGCAGTTCGGGGGCGATCGACGCTCTGATTGGTTGCCATTCCCCATTGCCAAATTCAACTTCAGTATTTACCTTGTCACTAGTGGGAATTTCTTCAGGATTGACGCTGACAGGCGCATCATAGCTCATACTCCAAGGCTCTAAACGAATGTTATATTCGCTCCAAAAGTTTTCCGCTATTGGTTTGACAAGATTGGTAACCATATAGATAAGTAAGCTCTGTAAATTAGGAATGAATTATACAGGAGCAAGCTATTAATGCAACAAAAGAAAAGAGTCGGTGCTTTGCACCGACTCTTTTCTAGGAGAATCCAGCCGAAAAAGTTGTTTTGATATTGCTAATCATTTCCTAACATCAACATTTTCCCAAAGGACTCGATATAACTGTAATGGTTCTTCTTTACCCTTTACTTTAATCAAATCAAGCTTTTCTAACGGTATATTTAAGCTAGATATCTTGTTTTTTGTACTTTCAGGAATAAATACCTCTCCAGCTTTGGCGGCTGTGCAAATGCGACTAGCCACATTCATCGTGTCGCCAATATTAGTATACTGAATCAGGTTTTCAGAGCCAATATTACCTGCAGCGACCATGCCTGTATTCAGTCCAATGTGAATCTGGATTTGTAAATCGCGTCCTTGTTCCGTCCAATCTTCATTCAGTTGCTTCATCGCCCATTGCATAGCGATCGCTGCGTTCACTGCCATCGCTGCATCATCCTCTTTTTGGTAAGGTGAACCCCAGACTGCTAATAGGGCATCAGCGATGTATTTCTCCAATGTGCCACCAAAGGGGAAGACAATATCTTCAACCATTACCTTGAAGTATTCGTTCAAGAATTCTAAAACTTTACGGGGCTGCATGGGGGCGGTCATCTCAGTAAAGCCGCTAATATCAGAAAATAGGGCAGTTACCTCTGTTTCAATAATTCGATTTAAGTCCCACCCCTCTTCAATTTTTTTGCTAACAGCAGCAGGAAAAAATCGCTCTAACTTGGTACGACGAATCACTTCTGATTGCATATTGCGATAAAGATGGGCGTTTTCGATCGCGATCGCTGCCTGATTTGCCAAACTGCTGAGAAATTCTAAGTCCTCTTTATGATAAGCATGACCACGCGATAGATTGTCCACATACAATACACCGATCGCGTGATCCCTTGGCTTTAAAGGCGCACACATCGCTGCTTGGATCGATTGCTGAATAATTGACTGGGAACTATCAAAGCGGCGATCGAGAGAAGCATCATCACTAATAATGGCATCGCCTTGTTTCAAGACAAAGTTAGTAATTTTACGACTATAAAAATCAAGATCAGCCGTCGCATTGGGATTACTAAATTTATAGGCTTTGGGTTCTAGCTGTCCTGTTTTCTCGTCGATCAGCAATAGTACGGCGCGATCAACTGACATAATTTTTAGCAATAATTCTAAAATCTTTTCAGGTAGAGCCGAATAGGCTTCAGGAGAGGCTAATTCTTGGCTGACCTCTAGCAAAACTCGTAACTTTGCTGATGTCCTATGCGCCTCATCTGTACCCTGAATCATGAGTACCGATCCAGAGGTAGCCAACTTCTGCTGCTGCAATAAGTCTTGCATGTTTACACGAGATTTCTCTGGAGAAACGCGCATTAAAATCGACAAACCTGAATTGGCAATTGCATTTTGATTAGTCAGGTTCGCCCCAGAAGGTGAGCTAGATTGAGATTCATCAACCAAGCGGAATACAACACTACCAAACTGCACCAAATCACCATGATTTAGCTTTTGCTGAATAATCTTGACCTGATTAACAAAAGTGCCATTACTACTATTCAAATCGGTAACATATAGCCCTTTATCCGTTACCTGAATTTCCGCATGATGACGTGACAGACTACGGGCATCATCCTCTACGACAATACTATTATCTAGTCCTCGCCCGATCGTATTTACACCGTATTTTAGATCGCAGACGCGCTCATGGGGAGTACCTTGATTTTGAATAATGTATGGCATATTTTTATTTGCTGCGACTACTGGAATATCATTACAGCGCAAAGTGACGAAGTAAAACCCAAATTTTTTATTGAAAGTTTTGCAAAGCAAAACTTTCAATAAAAAATTTGGGTTTATTCGCTAATTCCACTACAGAAGTACTTACGAAAACTCTCGTATCATTCATAATGAAACTAACAGCATTATTACATTTTTATCCATGTCGCCAACTACGCTAGAAGTACAATCTCAAGTCCAGACCAATCCGCAAGTCACAACTGATGCGATCGCGGAGTTTAATCAATATGTGATGAGTACCTATGCCCGCTTCCCGATCGCCCTGGAGCGAGGCGAGGGCTGCCGAGTATGGGACAGCACAGGCAAAGAATATTTGGATTTTGTGGCTGGCATTGCTACTTGTACGTTGGGACACGCACATCCTGCAATGGTCAAAGCGGTAACTGAGCAAATCCAAACTTTGCACCATGCTTCTAATTTGTTTTATTTTGCGCCCCAAGGTCAATTGGCTAAATGGCTGGTACAAAACTCCTGTGCGGATAAAGCCTTTTTCTGTAACTCTGGTGCTGAAGCAAATGAAGGGGCGATTAAGCTAGCGCGTAAATATGCTCATACCAAGCTCAACATCGCAGATCCCTTGATTTTGACAGCAAATGCTAGTTTTCACGGACGCACCCTTGCCACTGTTACCGCCACAGGTCAGCCCAAATATCATAAGAATTTTGCGCCCCTCGTCCAAGGTTTTGACTATATTCCTTACAACAATATCGCTGCCCTCGAAGAAGCCATCACAAAGTATGAAGGTAGACTCTGCGCGATCATGCTTGAACCATTGCAAGGAGAAGGTGGTGTCAACCCTGGCGATCGCGCCTATTTTGCGCGTATTCGGGAAATTTGCGACGAGAAAAAAATCCTGTTAATTATCGATGAAGTCCAAGTGGGAATGGGACGCAGTGGAATGCTCTGGGGTTATGAAAATCTCGGCATTCAGCCTGATATCTTCACCTCGGCAAAGGGTTTAGGCGGCGGTATTCCCATCGGCGCGATGATGTGCAAGGCACATTGTGATGTGTTTGAGGCTGGCGATCATGCAAGTACCTTTGGTGGTAATCCCTTTGCCTGTGCTGTGGCTCTGTCGGTTTGCAATACGATGGTCAAGGATAATCTGATTGCCAATGCCAGAGAGCGTGGTCAACAACTGCGGACTGGATTGCAAGCTATTTGCGATCGCTATCCCCAGCATATTGCTTCAGTCCGTGGCTGGGGCTTGATCGATGGTTTGGTTTTGCAAGAATCTAGCCAAATCCAAGCCCGTGATGTAGTTGCCGCAGGCATTGAGCATGGTTTGTTATTGGTGCCTGCGGGTGTGAAGGTGGTGCGCTTTGTGCCGCCATTGATTGTTTCGGCTGAGGAGATTGATCAAGCACTAGCCATTGTCGAACAGGCGATCGCCAGTTTCTAATCTGCAAGCGTGGCGATCGCATTTATAACCTGTATCAGGCTAGTGAAGTACAGGTTTGTTTCCCCGCCGAAGGCGGGGAAACAAACCTATTTACCTCGCTTGATTGAAAAACGCTATAGATCAATGAGCATAGGTAGATATATAAGTACCTGTGCAAAATAAAGGAAAACTCGTAAAGTTTC
>JBJTVM010000328.1:0-12880 GCA_046081205.1 Pseudanabaena sp.
CGATTTGTATAATGAGAATTGCTGCAAAAAAGAGGAGCGCATCAATGCGCTCCTCTTTTTTACCAGTCCCAATCAGAATCTTGATTGTTCCGCCCACGGCTATTTCCATAGCCAGTATCACGAAAATCGCGATCGCCATAATTACGACTTGAATAATCCCGTGAGCCATAATCACGATTATCTCGTTCTTTAGAACTATAATCACGCCCCATGTCTCGCGAATTTTCTCGTGGTTCACGTACATAATCACGATTATTTTGACTTTCGCGATTACTATCACGATTCATGTCACGATTCATATAAGCAGAGGGAGCCGCAGGTTTCGCTTCAGGTGCGCCGCCAAAGGCGATTAATAGAGGAAACCGCAGCAAATCTACCGAGATCATTTCTTCAGATTCATCAATAACCACTAAGGGGTTTAGCCCTTCTTTGACAAGGCGATCGCCTTTAGTCGCTAAAGGTTCAGGATCTTCAAATAGTGCAATCCCTTTATCAGAGCCAAAATGTTCTCTGGTCAAACCTAGGCAGTCTTGAAAACCACGTCGCCATTCACCGAGACGTTCGGGGGAAGTTGCAAGGACTAGTACCCGCAATTTTTCACCATAAATAGCTTTTAGGACAGAGATAGATGCCGAGGTGACGAGAATATTTTGTAAGCGTGTTCCCATCGTGCGGATTGCGCCACGTCCAGACTGCTCAAAAAACCACTTAGAAACGCGATCGGCATGGACTTGTTCAAAGGTACGTCTGAGTTTCCATGCGGGGCCATAGTAATCTGGCAGGGTGCGATAGCGATCAAGAAGCTGATCAACCCGTTGTTTATACTCTGCAAAGGTTTGCTCAGATAGTCTTAATGGTTCAGGTTCTTGGGATGGTTGCTTTTCTTTGGGTGCTGTTGTTTCCACTACAGGCTGAGTAGAGGTTGCGACAAGATTTAATTTTTCAGCACTTGCCACCAAGTCTTGCAAGCTACCCACAAGATAGTCTTTAAATCCTTGCACACGAACTGCAATGTCTTGGGATGTACCTGCATAGGTACTAGTCATTTCTTTATCAAGACGTTCCTTTCGCTTTTCCAGAACAGCGATCGCCGATTGTAATTCTTGCTTTTGATATTCGAGCCGAGCAACATCAGCTTGGGCTAGGCGAATAATACCTGCCTGTAAATCGTCTAATTGGTCTTGTAAAATCTTAGACTTGGCAGTCTTGAGGCTATCTATCTCTGCTCTGAGTTCAGACTCTTCTTTCTTTAGTTGATTAATGATTGTTGATATTTCTGAGGCATCTAAACTTTCCTGATTTTCTTGTGGCTGAGTTTCTGGTTCAAGTTCTGCACTAGATGTGGCGGTGAACACCTCAGTCTCCATGTCCTTAGCTTCAAAGCTATGGGGCTGTTCAAGGCTTTTGTCGGATGTAGCTTCTTCTATCTTAATATTTTCATTTTCATCTACAGACTCATTGATAAATTCATCGACCTCATTGGCTGCGCCATTGGCTAATATCGCGATCGCTTCAGGGGACTCTCCTTGGTGAGATAGATCTAAATTTTCTTGTAAATTTTCCTGTGAATTTTCTTCTACAGACAATTGATCGGACTCCATAAAGTTCTCATCGCATCGTGCTTACCTATTTTATACCAATTTTTAATATGGCGAATAGCCATGATACTAATGAGTGGTTATTCTCATTATCAAAATTGTTTTTTTTGATGAGAATAACCTCATCAACAGACTCTTATTAACAGCTACAGGCTATTGATGCTTTGAGTAGTACAGAAATATTTTTGAAAGTGGCGCTTCGCGCCACTTTCAAAAATATTTTTGGGTTTTAAGTAAGCACAAAGCGCTGTATCTATATTTTTTTCATATTAGCTAACACCTACAGCATTTTTTATTTTGGTTACAGCAAAATGGAAAATGCTCAATCCATAGGGATGTGCAGGAAAATCGCAGAACCCTTGTAGTAATTATTTTTGTTTTTGCAGATGAGTATGTAACTATTTGCAAAAAGCTATATCAGATAGTTTATAGCAAGCGAGGTACATAGATTTGTTTCCCCGCCGAAGGCGGGGAAACAAACCTATACTTCACTAGCCTGATAAAGGCTATAAATGTTATATGATTAATAGTTGAGTGGTAAAATCTTCTGTTTCTAATGAATAAAAGTAATATTAATATTCTTATTGTTGATGATACTCGATATAACTTGCAAATTCTATCAATTATGCTGGCTAATCAAGGCTACTCAGTTTTGGAAGCTACAAATGGAATTGATGCAATCGAAATTGCCAATAAAAGGATACCAAACTTGATTTTATTAGACATCAAGATACCTAACATGAATGGATATGAAGTTTGTGCTAATCTGAAGAATAACCCAATTACTCAGCAAATACCCATCATTTTCATTAGTGCTATCGAAAATGTAGAAGAGAAAGTGGAAGCATTTGCTATTGGAGGGATTGATTTTATTAATAAACCATTCCATTTAATTGAAGTACTGGCAAGGGTAGAAACTCATTTACGGGTAAGTTCATTACAAACGCAACTTTTAGAACAAACTAAGCTTCTAGAGACTCAAAACATTAGTTTACAGAAAGAGATTTCTACACTAACGGGATTTAGCTGGGATTTGTACTCAGAGATAAAAAAATCTATAGATTGCCAAGATTTGAGGCTGTTCTATCAGCCAATCGTTAACTTTGAGACTGATTTGATTACTGGGTTTGAAGCCTTAATTCGCTGGCAACACCCACAACGAGGCCTGCTTTCTCCTATTCATTTTATTGATCTTATCGAAAAGACAGATTTAATTTATTCAGTGGGACGGTGGGTGCTAAATACTGCCTGTCAACAACTACAAATTTGGCAGCAATCTTTACCTAATTACTCTAATTTAACGATGAGTGTAAATGTATCCACAAGGCAACTTTCAGAGCTTAATTTAGTAGAATATATTCGTGAGATTCTAAGCGAATATCAGCTAAAACCAGATTGTCTCAAACTAGAAATAACTGAGAGTACAGTTATGGGTAATCTCGATCGCACTTTACAAATTCTCCACCAATTAAAGGATCTTGGAATTCAGTTTTGTATTGATGACTTTGGTACGGGCTATTCATCACTGAGGCGACTAACTGATTTTCCGATTGATATTCTCAAGATAGATCGTTCCTTTATTAACAATGAAGAATGGATTATCGTCAAAGCGATTGGGACATTAGCTTTTACTTTAGGAAAGAATGTTGTAGTTGAAGGTATAGAGACACCTCTACAATTAGCAACGTTAAAAAATTTGTTTAATTCATCTCTAGATGAATGCTACGGTCAAGGCTATTTATTTTCGGAGCCACTGAAACCTGAGCAAGTTTCTAAGCTGCTAGCTAGCAATACATCATTCAAAAGCACAATAAACAATTAGTGGTGCGTCACGCACCATTAATTGCTTATTATGCCTTTATTCAGTCTAGTGAAGTACAGGTTTGGGGAAACAAACCTGTACTTCACTTGCTTGAAAAGCACTATAAATCATCAATTTGGAAATTTTCAAGGGCGATCGCTACATGCGTCCAATGGGTTCCACCTTGAAGAAATACTGTGTAAGGCTCCCGTAAGGGGCCATCTGCGGAAAGCTCCAAAGTACTACCATCGATGAAAGTTCCACCTGCCATAACTAGCTGACTTACATAACCAGGCATTTCCCCAGGAATCGGATCGACATAGGAATCAATTGGTGAGAATCGCTGAAGATTGCGACAAAATTCAATCAGTGTTTGGGGATTTCCGAGTTGAATTGCTTGAATGATGTCACGACGAGGCTCGAAGGGAAGTGGCTTAACTTTGTAACCCAATTGATCAAACACATAGGCAGCGAGATGACTGCTTTTCATTGCTTCTCCAACCATTTGCGGTGCAAGGAATAGCCCTTGAAAGAGCAATCGATTGAGATCAAAAGTCGCGCCACCTTCACGTCCAATTCCAGGGGCTGTGAGCCTTTGGGCTGCTAGTTCTACATATTCAGCTTTACCTGCAATATAGCCGCCTGCTGTAGCGATCGTGCCACCAGGATTTTTAATTAGGGAGCCTGCCATAATATCGACTCCAACAGATGTTGGTTCGCGATCGCTAATAAATTCACCATAACAGTTATCAACAAAGCAGACAGTATTTGGATTTTGCTGTTTGACTAATTTGATAATTTTTTCAATGTCTTCTATCGAAAGACTTTGCCGCCACGCATAGCCACAGGATCTCTGGATTAACACCATCCGAGTCTGAGGTTTGACTGCTTTTGCTAGAGCCTCCCAATTTACATTTCCTTCAGGTGTGAGTTCTACTTGGCGGTAGGTAATGCCAAAATCTTTGAGTGAACCTGCATAGTCTGTTCCTTGGCTATCAGAGGTAAGAGGATAGCCGATCACTTCTTCGAGAGTGTCATAGGGCTCACCCGCAACCGATAGTAACTCATCTAAAGGGCGCAAAATCCCAAATAAACAACAGGCGATCGCATGGGTTCCTGAAACAAACTGCACGCGCACCGCTGCAGATTCTGCTCCCATTACTTGCGCAAAAACCTCATCTAAAACATCACGACCCATATCTCCATGTCCATATCCTGACACACTTGCAAAGTGGTGCGCCCCCACACGGCGATCGCGAAAAGCTTGCAAAACCCTTTCGAGATTGTTTTTTACATGGAGATCGATTTGGGTAAAAGTCGGAGCTAGGGCATTGACGGCTTCTGCGACTAGCAACTTCATTTTGTCAGAGGTCATTTATTTGGGATTTTTTTTGCGGTCTATAATCCTAAGCGAATATGAATGATATCGCAATTTTTTTATGCGTTTGCCCTGAGTCCGCCCGCTTATTACCTTGTGTGTTAACTGTCATCCGAATCAATTCGCCAACTGTTTTTTTATCCAAGCGCTTAAATCGGCAGATGTTTGCAAGTCAAAGATTGCTTCAGCTAAATCTTCTAGCTGGGCAACAGACAATTTAGCAATCTTAGATTTTAGGCTTGGAGATACTTTACCGAATTTGCGGGTGAGCTGGCGTTGTAGCATTGCTGACTGACCTTTTACCAAGCCGCGTTGTTCGCCAATTTGTAAACCGCGTTGTTCACCAATTTGTAAACCCTCTTGCTTGCCAATTTGTATACCTTCTAGTACTGCGTCTTGGTAGACGCGGGTTTTCTTTAGATCGCTGTGGGTAAACATGGCTTCAACCTCTTGTCTGGTTAGTTTTGGAAATTTGTATACCAATACTGCTTCTATGAATTCTACTACGTTATCTCTGAGTTCGGTGTCTGTTTCTTGTTCGACTTTTTCGGCTAATTTTCTGGCTATTATTAGTGCTTTTTTCTCTGGTGCCAAAATTAGCTGAATAATCTCAATGCCATGGGAGTTTGTTTCTTGTTGTAGGTCTTCTAGATATACGCGCTTAATCCGTCCCAAGTTGATTAGTTCTTGGCAGAATTTGTCGGGTGTGGGTTCACTATTGTGTCTGGCGAAGATGGCTACGGCTTGCCAGTCTTGGATCGGGCGATATTGATTTAGATATAGAAATATTTCGGCTAGGAATTCGCTGTAGAAGTCTTCTTTGGGTTGAAATTGTACTTCTGCTAGAAATATGGGTTTATCATTGGCTGTGGGCATGAAGATGCCATCAAACCGAAATGCTTTTTCTTTGATTTCGGCTGAGCTAAATTTGTATCCTTCTGCTTCTGATATGGGGCGATCAATTAGCTCGAATAGTAGGGTGTGGAAGGATTGGAATAGTTTGAAAAATAGGGTGTCCGTTCTCATGACGGTTTACTTTAGCATGGTGGCTAACCATATTGAATATGCGGTTGCCCTGCCAAATAAATAAAGGCGGCGCTTCGCGCCGCCTTTATTTATTTGGGGATTATTAAGCAAAACTTTCATTGCTATAGCAAGCCTAGAGACTAAATTAAAGATAGAAAATGCTGCTTTTGCTCTCTAGGCTTAAATTTGTTCTAGTATCATAGGAAGTAATGAATTAGTGTTCCCAAAATAAGGGAGAAATACGAATCGCTTACGCCACTGTGAAATATTAATGTTTTAAGAGATTAGAATAGGCGATGTGAAGCATTGCTCATTCTAAGCCTAAATCTTTAACATCCTTAGCAATAATATATTTTTAAGTTTTTTATAATATTTCTGAATCTTTTGAGGGAAAAAATCTTGCCTACGCTCGGAGTTAATATCGACCATATTGCTACCATTCGTCAAGCTCGTCGAGGGACGGAACCAGACCCTGTGGCAGCGGCTGTAATCGCCGAGCTAGCAGGTGCTGATGGCATTACTGTACATTTGCGTGAAGACCGTCGTCATATCCAAGAGCGTGATGTACGTCTATTGCGGCAAACTGTAAGGACTCACCTAAATCTAGAAATGGCAGCTACTCCCGAAATGGTCGCGATCGCTCTTGATGTGAAGCCCGACTATATTACGCTTGTACCTGAACGTCGCGAAGAAATTACAACTGAGGGCGGATTAAACGTGAAAGCACAATGGGAGCGCTTAGGTAAATTTGTCCATCAATTGCAAGGGGCAGGTATGCCTGTCAGTTTATTCGTTGATGCAGATACAGAACAAATTCAAGCTTCTGCAAGAACTGGTGCAAAATTAATAGAGTTGCATACAGGTACTTATGCTAATGCTAAAAATGAAGAAGAGCTTCAACGGGAGTTAGGGGTATTAACTAAAGGTGGAGCATTAGCGATCGAGTTAGGATTGAGGCTTAACGCAGGACATGGTCTAACCTATTGGAATACCCGTGCGGTGGCTCAGATTGCAGGAATGGAGGAATTAAATATTGGACATAGCATCATCAGTCGATCTGTATTAGTCGGTTTAGAAAGGGCAATCCGAGAAATGAAAGCATTAATAAACCCCTAAAAAGAAGGGGCGCAAAGCGCCTCTTCTTTTACAGCCTATTGGGGCTTTGAGTAGTACAGAAATATTTTTGAAAGTGGCGCTTCGCGCCACTTTCAAAAATATTTCTGGGTTTTAAGTAAGCGCAAAGTGCTTTATGACAACTAAGACTTAGGACTATTATCTTCACGGTAGTCTTCAGTCGAATGGTTACCATCATGGTTACCGTTCAAAGAGTCGCCATGCAAACCACCTTCATAAAATTCGGCAGCGATCGCTAGTTCTTGATGCTTAGGACGATGCATGCCGATCTTCATCCGTTCCTCAATTTTCTTGACGACAATATAAAGAATAGGAACAATAAACAAACTTAGCAAAGTTGCCACGCACATACCACCCATAACTGCAGTACCAATTGATTGCCGCGCAGCCGCCCCTGCTCCTGTAGCAATTACCAGAGGGAAAATACCGATAATTGTGGAGAAAGCAGTCATCAGAATTGGGCGCAATCGCTGCTGTGAAGCTTCGATCGCCGCTTTGGTAATACTCAATCCCTGCTCTTGTAATTGGTTGGCAAATTCCACAATCAAAATTGCGTTTTTACTTGCCATACCAATCAGCATCACCAAACCGATTTGGGTATACACATCATTGGCAAAATTAGGGTTGAATAGACCACGAAACATCACCGCTAAAAGCGCTCCTAAAACCGCAAGCGGCACAGTGAGCATGATGATGGTCGGGTCAATATAATTTTCATATTGAGCAGCAAGAACTAGGAATACAAATACAACTCCTAAGCCAAAAATAAAGAAGGCACTATTACCTGATCCAATTTCTTCAAGGGATAATCCTGACCACTCATAGCCAAAACTCTTTGGCAGCACTTCATTAGCAATCTTACCCATAATATCGATCGCCTGTCCAGAACTGACTCCAGGGGCTGTATTGCCAGTGATTTGGACGGAACGGAAAAGATTATAGTGATTGATGAGCGAAGGACCAACGGTCTGTGTGACTTTTACTAAATTACCGAGGGGAATGCTCTGACCTGTTTGCGATCGCACATAGAGCTTATTGATATCGTCAGGGTTGGAACGGAACTTAGCATCAGCTTGGACATAAACGCGATAGGTTCTACCAAAGGTATTAAAGTCATTGACATATTGCGAACCTAACAAGGTCTGCAAAGTGTTGTAAATATCTTGTAAAGAGACCTGTAGAGCATTTGCCTTAATACGATCAACATCTACGGTTAATTGGGGCGTATTGCCATTGAAATTGGGACGTAACCCTGCCAACATAGGAGGAAGTTTTGGGCTATTTGGGGGATCTGTAAACTTATTTGGGTAGATACTGGCACTACCCAATAAAGCTCCCATCGTTTGCTCAATTTCTGGGAATCCTTGATTTGCCTTATCTTGTAATTGAAACTCGAAACCACCATAGTTGCTTAAACCTTGAATTGCTGGTGGAGGGAAGGGAATTACAAAAGCTTCTTTAATGGAAAGTAATTCGGGCAATAGTCCAAAGGGTTGAGGAACCATGCCCCCAACAATGCTATCAGCCGATCGCGATCGCTCTTTCCAAGGCTTTAGTGTCGCAAATACAATCCCATTATTAGGCGTATTCCCACTAAAGCTAAATCCTCCTACAGCAAAGATATTCGCAATTTCAGGATAGACAGGTGCACCCTTGTCATCTTTACGACGCATGATTCCTTCAATATTCTCTAGCACCTTTTCGGTGTAATTAAGGGATACGCCCTCAGGCGCTTGGACTATCGTAATGAAATATCCCTGATCTTCCTGCGGTAAAAAACCTCTCGGAACGATTGTATAGACCCAATAGGTCATAAAAAGGGAAATTGCAAATAAGATCATCACAATCCCTTTAAAGTTAGTTGATTTCGTAACTAGCCATTGATAGTTATGCCTTGTACCATCAATTACCCAATTCACCCGATCAAAAAACCAATTGCTACGGGGTTGCTCTTGCTTCAGTAACAAAGCAGCTAAGGTTGGCGAAAGTGTCAGCGCATTAAATGTGGAAACTGTGATCGAAAAGGCGATCGTTAGCGCAAATTGTTTATACAGTTGTCCAGTCGTTCCTGGGAAAAAAGCAACGGGTACAAATACCGCAATCAGTACTAAGGAACTAGCTATTACCGCACCCTGTAATTCATTCATGGAGGCGATCGCTGCTTCGATAGGGTTCTCTCCTTTTTCTTGAATGCGCCGCGTAATATCTTCAACCACCACGATCGCATCATCAACCACTAATCCAGTAGCAAGGGTTAACCCAAAAAGAGTCAGGGTGTTGATATTAAAATTGAGGAGTTTGATAAAAATGAATGTCCCAATCAGAGCGACAGGAATAGCGATAGCAGGGATTAAGGTAGATTTCCAGGTTTGCAGGAACAAAAAGATGATCAGGATTACCAAGGCGATCGCCATCAGAAGTGAAATAATTACTTCTTCTGTCCCCGCCTCAATGAATGTAGTGGTATCAAAAGCAATCTCATAACTTAGTCCTGGGGGAAAGCTAGGCTTCAATTCTTGTAAAACTTTCTTGACTGCTTTTGCTACATCTAGGGCATTAGCATCAGGCAACTGCGACACACCTAAACCAATGCCTCTAGTTCCATTAAATCGTAGTGAAGAGCCATAATTCTCTGCTCCCAATTCTACACGTCCGACATCCCGCAGCTTAATTGGTGAGCCATCACTAGCAGTCCTAATCACAATTTCTGAAAACTCTTCCGTACTTTTTAATCTTCCACTAGCCGAAACCGAGAGTTGATACTGCTGATCAGGTAAATTGGGCTGCTGTCCAATTTGACCAACACCCACCTGTAAGTTTTGCTGCTGAATTGCCAATACGACATCTTGAGCGGTCAGTCCCTGCGCCGATAGGCGGTTAGGATCTAGCCAAACACGCATGGCATATTTACGTTCACCAAAGATGATAACGTTGCCAACACCTTTAACCTTCTTAATTGCATCAACAATATAAAGATCAGCATAGTTACTCAAATAGAGATCGTCATATTCCCCTTTTTCAGCATATACACCGATCGCAAATAGAAAGCCTGAAGATTCTTTACTAACTCTTACGCCAGTTTGCTGCACTGGTCCTGGTAACTGCGACTCCACTGTAGAAACACGATTCTGCACATCAACAGCCGCAAGATCCTTATTCTTACCAAGATCAAAGACCAAATCAACAGAACTAGTTCCATTATTAGAACTAGTTGAAGTGATGTAGCGGACTCCTTCAACTCCATTCAGTTCTCTTTCAAGAATATTCGTAACTGTGGATTCTACAACTTCTGCATTAGCACCAACATAGTTAGCACTAACAGTAACCTTGGGCGGCGTAATCTCAGGATATTGAGCAACAGGCAACAAGAAGATACAAGCTGTTCCCAATAATGTGATCACAACAGAGCAAACTGTGGCGAATACAGGTCTTCTAATGAAGAAATCAGAAATCGATAGCAGCATGGGCAGAAATAAGAAAATTAAGAGTTTTGGACGTAAGCCTAGCCACTGACTGCTGTAATATCAAAACACAAAATGGCTTAGTCATTTTGCGTTTTGAAAATCCTGATTTGATGCTTAACTTACAAAAGTATCTCTACAATTTTGTGAATTGGTCCAAATCTACCCTTTAAATTTTAGAAAAATGCTGTCAAAATATTAGGCAATAATAGCACGCTAGCAATCATTAAAGCAGCGATCGCAGCAATAAGCACCGCACCAGCCGCACAATCCTTAGCTATTTTGGCTAACTGATGAAACTCTCGTCCTACAGTCAAATCGACTACTGCTTCCAAAGCTGTGTTCAACAACTCTAGTACCAAAACTAAGGCGATCGTCAAACTAATAATCGAGCAGGCCACGGCGGAAAGGTGAAAATAAAGACTCAGAGATAAAGCGATCGCGCCAATAATCAAATGAATCCGAAAATTTCTCTGAGTACGGAAAGCATAGCCAACACCCTGTCCAGCATATTGAAAACTGAGTAGTAAATTCGTGGCAATTTGAAAAGAATCACTACGTTTAGCGGCACTCTGTTCATTTGTTTCCAAATCATCAGTCTTTGTCATTTGCTCTGTTAAGGAAGGCGATTTAAACAAAAATAGTCTTGATAGCGGTAAATCATTGTTCATGGAGATTATTTCCAATAGACTTTGCCAGCAGTTGCCAAAGACTTCAAAGATTTTAACGCTAGAAAATCAGTTTACTCAAATTACAGACCAAAATATTTAAGTAATTGTTTACTAATTTTTACATTGCTTTAGGAGCATTCGCTCTGACTCTAGATTGTCACAACGAAATTAGCTGCAACATCAGATCTTGTTGCTTTAGCATGGCCTCTAAACTGTCATCGTCAGGGTGATCCCAACCAAGTAAATGCAATAACCCATGGGCTGCGAGCCAAGCGAGTTCATAGGTTAGCGAATGACCACGTTCCTCAGCCTGAAAAGTTGCTGTGGTTTGAGAAATAATGATATCTCCCAAATAAGTTGGTTCAGTATAGCCAGATTCATCGCTGGGAATCTCTGGAATATCGGACTCTAAAGACGCAAAAGACAAAACATCAGTTGGACGATCCTGTTGACGGTATTGCAAATTTAACTGTTGAATCGTCAAATCATCAGTAATGGCAAGTGATAGCTCATACTCTCCATCGGCGATCGTCTGTTCAGAAACAAGACAAGTCTCCCATTTAGCAAACCATTCCTGCCACTGCTCTATGGTGATTGGGTGGCAGTCAGCAACCTCAGGATAGATTTCACAATACAAGTCAATACTCAATGCTCTACAGTCCCATCAGCTAAACAACAAAAAACTACAAAAAATCAGCAAATTGTGACATTCATAACTTAATGACTAACTACACTAATTAGCAAAAGTTGGTTTCACAATACATAACAGCTTCTGTCATTTTTTCTAAAGAATAAATTTAATTTGCTATCGATAATAAAGCAGTCAGCATATAAACTCGAGTTGCGTCAACGAAGTAATTAAATCAAGATCAGTTGATTTTGATTGTTGAAAGTAAGTACAGTCAAAGAGACAAATTGATTTTATGTATAGCAATCTCTTGAAACCAAGTAATAAACAGACAAAAGGGAGCATCCCACTTTGTTGGAATATTTGATAAAGACAAGAGACTTAATCCCCTTGTTCTGGGATTAGTAAAATTTGGAATGCGCTAAAGTTAGATATTCCACATCAATGATGGAAATGCAAAAGAATTTATTGATTTTGTCAACTCTCTAGACTTAGTAATTTTAGTATTTTGCTAGAAGCGTGACCCTCATTAACTAGTTTAATTGAGCAAGCATGGTTAAATTCCTAGTGAAAGATGATTGCCAATCCTAGTAAAGCTCCAATTACTCCAAATACAGTCAGAAAGAAATGAAACAGTGACGTACTACCTTTCTTGACCATATTTTTCATTGCAAGTTTTACAAAACTGTCTTGCTCTTTTTGATTGTTAGCAGTAGAGGATTGATTGTTTGCTTCACTAGTAATGTTTATTTTAGAACTAGATGAACTATTAGAATCACTATTCATGGATTAATCGATAATTAATGTATATTTAGTATTAATTTTATAGTAATTTCAAAAACATAGCTAGTTATAAATGTCTATAATCTCTTACCCATAAGTTAGTTTGCTATATTAATTATTTGGAGCTAGCCCATAGCTTTATTACTCGATTATCATTGGTAATCGACAGAAAAATATTTCTGTTTTAATTGCATCCTCTTAAAAAAGTTTATCATCAATATCCACAATATCTTATAAAATAAAACATATTATCTATATAGATGGCACTGGTCAGTTAAGGTGTGAGAGGAGTAAAGCTGCTTAGTGACAGCAACTCCAACATCGAAATCGGTCTATGATACAGACCGATCGCCATAGCTGGGGTCTTGTTCTTGCCTAAGCCTACATGTGGTCTTACCCA
>JBJTVM010000329.1:0-15243 GCA_046081205.1 Pseudanabaena sp.
CCCCCCCCCCCCACTCCTATTTACTTAGGCTGCAACTAGTTGTTCAACTTGTTGGGTGAGACGTTCAAAGGTTGCACGCATCTTCAGACCAACGATAATTTGTAACAGACCAGTACCATTGTTAGAGCCTGGATAATCAGGATGCTTGAGCAGAAGCTCGGTTAATTCACCATAAAACTTGGTATTGGTGCAGCTAAGATGATTTTCGATATAGACCATCTCTTCAAGGCGATCAAATTGACCATCAATCTCCAAGATGCTTGCAGGTTGACCAAGCCAGCTATCAGGTCCCGAAAAAAGCTTAATTCCTGGATAAGAGCAGGTAAGCTTTGTGCCACAGGGAATCCAAGAAATTGTTGAACCTTCATCAAAGAGATAAGCTGGCTCCAGCCCATCAACACCGCTGCGCTGAACTAAACGTACCCGCAATACTTTCCGATCCGTATCATTAGCAATCAGATTCGTAGGTAAGATTTGGATAACCACATCAGCATGAGCTTTTTGAGGGTCAATATATGCGTCAAAGTCGGGTCTACGGGATTCGATCGCTTGCATAACATCAGCAAGGGTGTGACCACGCTCAGCCATGTCACGCTGAATTTTCCAAGCAATTTTGACTTCATCACTGAGATCAAGATAAATACTGAAGTCGAGGAGACTGCGTACACGCTCGTCATAGATTGGATGCAGACCTTCGATCACAATTACTTTATTTGGCTCAACCAATTCGGGAGGATCGATCAATCCTGTCTCATGGTTGTAAATCGGTTTCATGATCGATTTACCGTCCTTGAGAGCTTTGACTTGCTCATACATCAAGTCAAAATTATTCGCACGCGGATCAAGCGCAGTAATTCCTGTTTCTTTCCGTTGCTTGCGATCTAGGCTGTGATAGTCATCTAGACAAATCACGGTCATAAACTCTTCGCCAAACAGATCTATTAATCTGCGTAAAAATGTAGATTTGCCACAACCAGAGTCACCTGCAACTCCGATCACAACAACGCGATTGGGTTTACTACTCATATTTCTAAACCGATCCATATAGAAATTAATTAAATTGTATTTATTATTACTTCTTTCCCAAGATCAAATCTACCAAAACAGTGATACCCATATTTGAATTTGATTTAACTTTAATAATTGCTTTTATTTATGAATTTAAAGTAAAAACAAGATGCAAATTAACATGAGTTCGATATCGGCATTTGCATCGAGCTTCACACGCCGCAAATGCCAAAAAATGGTAAGAATCGCTAAGCGATTCTTACCATTTTTCGCTTTCGTCGAACTGATACCAATTCACAGAAGTATGGCTACACTTCTGTGAATTAAAAACCAAACCCCGTAAGGGTTTTAAAAGTACAAAATGGCTACGCCATTTTGTACTTTGGTATTACGATCGCTTGCGAATGGGAATTTGGACTTCGCGACGCTTTAATGGGGATGGCGTATAGGGAGAGTCATAGAGAAATTCTCGTGGCTCACCAATAATTTCATACTCTGGGTGATTAATTAACCATTGCTTTAATCTTGCAATATGCTCTGGATAAGTACCATAGCCATAGGCTCCCTGTATTCCTAAGCTGACAACAAGCATCGGCGGATGATCTTCTACTTGGATCTCAGGAGATATTTGCTGTGGCTTGATCTCATTATTGTTATACAAAAAGGAAACCTTAGCTTTCCCCTGTTGCATGGGCTGATCGATAGTAGCGATCGGATAGCGTGCCTCGACAGGAGAGGTCATCGAAATATTATTGCTGCTGATATGACGAAATAACGGGTTAAAGGAATAACTGGTAGCATCGCTGAGGTTGCCTTCATAAGTATATGTACCTGAGCGATAAGCAGGATATTGCTTAACTTCAATGGTGTTATGGGGAGTAGGTGTGGGAAATCCGACTGGTAGAGGAGCAGACATAGCTTTTTTTACGGCAAAGAATGCAAAAGGAAGGGCGATCGCGCCAACAATGATGAGCAATTTAGAAAGTTTCATATTCCTATTATAAGAGGTATGTCTGAAGTATAAACAGCGATAAGGGCTTGGAGACCAAGCCCTTACCTTTACAAAAATGTAGGAATTTGGTCTCCAAATCCTCTTTGCTTTATCGCAAAAAACAAAAGATAAAGCAAAGTGCTATAAATACTGATAAGTCTTGAATATATAGATAACAATGATTGAGAGTTCAGCGAAAGTGAGCCAAGACAATAATAAGTGGCAGTTTTGGATCGATCGCGGTGGCACATTTACGGATATTGTCGCGCAGAATCCTGATGGTGAAATCCTGATTCATAAACTGTTATCTGAGAATCCTGATCGCTATAGCGATGCACCAATACAAGGGATTCGCGATATTCTTGGTATCTCTCAAACTGAACCTATTCCCACAGAACAAATTGCCGCAGTTAAAATGGGAACGACGGTGGCAACTAATGCCCTCTTAGAACGTAAAGGTGATCGCACAGTTTTATTGGTTACTAAAGGGTTTAGGGATGCATTACGCATTGGTTATCAGCATCGCCCCCATATTTTCGCCAGACATATTGTTTTGCCTGAAATGCTCTATGAGCAAGTAATCGAGATTGAGGAGCGCTATAGCGCCCATGGAGAAGTTCTGCTGCCCTTAAATGAGGATTTGGCAATTAGAGAATTACAAAAAGCTTTTGATTTAGGTATTAGGGCTTGTGGGATCGCTTTAATGCATAGCTATCGCTATCCTCAGCATGAGCAGAGACTAGCTGAATTAGCTCAGGAGATTGGTTTCACACAGATTTCCATATCCCACAAAATTAGCTCTCTGATCAAATTTGTGAGTCGCGGTGATACTACGGTTGTTGATGCCTATCTATCACCAATTCTTAAGCGCTATGTGGATCGAGTAAGTTCTCAACTTAATCAGACGCGCATTTCTAACGATTCTCCAGCAAGAGAAGGTGATAAGATTTTGCATCACCATAACCCTAGCCCCTCCCCCGCAGGAGAGCGGGAGCAGACTGCAAAATTAATGTTCATGCAGTCCAATGGGGGACTTACAGAAGCAGCATCTTTTCAAGGCAAAAATAGTATTCTTTCTGGCCCCGCAGGAGGAATTGTTGGTGCAGTACAGACTTGTTTGCAAGCGGGTTTTGCGAAAATTATTAGCTTCGATATGGGAGGAACTTCTACAGATGTAGCCCATTATGCAGGAAGTTATGAGCGATCGCTATCTACAGAAGTCGCTGGCATTAGGTTAAGTACGCCCATGATGTCCATTCATACAGTAGCGGCTGGTGGTGGCTCCTTGCTATTTTTTGATGGCGCGAGATATCGGGTTGGGCCCGAATCCGCAGGGGCTTTTCCTGGCCCTGCCTGTTATCGCAATGGTGGTAGTTTGGCGGTGACTGATTGCAATGTGATGTTAGGAAAGTTACAGCCTGAATTCTTTCCCAAAGTATTTGGCAAAAATGGGGATTTACCACTTGATCGCGCAATTGTAGTTGAGAAGTTTACGGAATTAGCCCAAACCATCAGCCAAACGACAGGACAAGCCGTTACTCCTGAAGTTGTTGCCCAAGGATTTTTAGAGATTGCGGTGGAAAAGATGGCAATGGCGATCAAAAAAATATCCGTCCAGCGTGGTTACGATGTTACTGAATATGTTCTCTGTTGCTTTGGTGGTGCAGGTGGTCAGCACGCCTGCGCGATCGCCGATGTCTTAGGTATGACCCAAGTATTTATCCATCCTTATGCAGGGGTTTTATCAGCCTATGGTATTGGTTTAGCGGATATTCGCACCATCCGCGATCGCACAGTGGAGTCAGAGTTAAATTTAGAGTTATTAGCAGAGCTAGCAGCTATTGCTCAAGAACTAAGTGAAGATGCAACAAAAGAACTCTTGTATGGTGATCCGACAAACGGGGATTTGCAGATAGAGACTAGCTTGAGGCTACGCTATGCTGGCACAGACTCTTCGTTAACGGTTGCCGTTCAAGACTTCTCACCACATATTTTAGAATCCTTAAGAACCAGCTTTGAAACTTTGCATAAAGAGCGATATGGTTTCATCTTTGCGGATAAAGTGCTAATGGTAGAAGCGATCGCTGTAGAAATCATTATTTCAAGGAAAAAGGAAAAAGGAAAAAGGAAAAAGGAAAAAAGCCAACAGCTAACAGCTAATAGCCAAGAGCTAATAGCCAACTGCCAAAAGGTACAGGTCTACATGGCAGGTGCATGGCGAGAGACTCCCATCTTGCGGCGAGAGGATTTGCAGGTAGGCGATCGCATTCAGGGTGCGGCGTTGATTATTGATGCGACGGGGACGAATGCGATCGAGCCTAATTGGGAAGCAGAGTTGAATGAGGATAATTGTTTGATATTGAGACGAATCTGTCTTGCGAAGCAAGAAGATATTCTTCAAGTCCCCCTTTACAAGGGGGATTTAGGGGGATCTTTATCTAAAGCCGAAGATAGATCCCTCCCAGCCCCCCTTGTAAAGGGGGCAGAAGAACCTCTGCAAGTCCCCCTTTATAAGGGGGATTTAGGGGGATCTGTGCCTGATGCGATTAAATTGGAGATCTTTAATAATCTTTTTCAATCGATCGCTGAACAAATGGGATTTACGCTGCAAAATACCAGTGCTAGCGTCAATATCCGCGAGAGACTAGATTTCTCCTGTGCCATCTTTGACCGTGATGGCGAGCTGGTTGCTAATGCACCACATATTCCTGTGCATCTTGGCTCGATGGGTGAAAGCGTCAAAGCTTTGATAGGCGATCGCCAAGGTAATATCCATTTTGGTGATGTCTTCGCCACAAACAATCCCTACAACGGTGGTACACATCTACCTGATATCACGGTGATTACGCCTGTATTTATAGAATCTGAGCAGCCAATTTTTTATGTTGCCTCACGGGGACACCATGCCGATATTGGCGGAATTACCCCTGGTTCTATGCCTTCGCATAGTACGAGTATCGAAGAAGAAGGAATTCTCTTTAACAATTTTCAAATTGTAGAAAGTGGCAAATTTTGTGAAGCAGAAACCTTTGCCTTGCTAACTTCTAGCCAATATCCAGCCCGTAACCCTACCCAAAACATTGCAGATTTGCAAGCCCAAATTGCAGCGAATGAATGCGGCGCAAAAGAGCTTCAGCGTATGGTAGCTAGTTATGGTGCGTTAACTGTGCAGAACTATATGTGCCATGTGCGAGACAATGCTGAGTTAGCGATTCGGAAAGTGATCGCTAGTTTGGTCAAGGAAAAGGGAAAAGGGAAAAAGGAAAAAGTTGAACGGAAGTTTATTTATCCTATTGATAATGGTAGTCAGATTGTAGTTGCAGTCAGTTTAGATGCTGTTAACTGCAATGCGAAGATTGACTTTACGGGAACTTCAGCGCAATTAGGGAATAACTTTAATGCACCTCTAGCGGTCTGCAAAGCTGTAGTTCTCTATGTATTTCGGACTCTTGTTGATGATGAGATTCCCCTTAATGCAGGTTGCCTTGTCCCGTTAGAAATTACTGTCCCTGAAGGCTCAATGCTCAATCCTGTCTATCCTGCGGCGGTGGTGGCGGGAAATGTGGAAACATCTCAGGCGATCGCCAATGCCTTGTATGGTGCATTGGGCGTGATGGCAGCCTCACAGGGGACGATGAATAACTTTACCTTTGGTAGCGATCGCTATCAATATTACGAAACGATTTGCGGTGGATCGGGCGCGGGGATGGATTTTGATGGTACGGATGCAATCCAGACTCACATGACCAATTCCCGACTGACTGATCCTGAAATTCTAGAATGGCGATTTCCTGTACTTTTGGAACAGTTTGCGATTCGAGAGCATAGTGGCGGCAAGGGCAAGCATCAAGGCGGTAATGGGGTTATGCGACGTATCCAGTTTCTCGAACCGATGACTGCGGCGATTTTGTCCAGCAGTCGCGTTATTCCTCCCTTCGGTTTAAATGGTGGTGAGTCAGGGGCAACTGGGCGAAATTATGTGATCAGAAATGATGGCGCGATCGCTGATTTACCCAGCACAGCCACAGTCCAAATGGCGGTGGGTGATACTTTTGTGATAGAGACTCCTAGTGGTGGTGGTTATGGATAAAGAAAAATGTTACTTAATAGCTGTTTTTCTTTAATCAGTCATAATAAAGACGATTCCTGATTTTTGACTTGGAGTGATCGCCATGACTGCCTCACCACAGCAGTATTTGCGCCTTGATCTGGAGATAACAGTTCCCTATAACATTGTCCTTGAGGGATTGGATGCTTGGTTTGAGTGGGATCTGATATCTGAGGTGGATTTTAAATGGCGCAATGGTCGCAGTGCGGCAAAGCGCTTAACGGTTGTGGCGATTCAAAATGAGCAGATTCTCCAAGGGCTAGATCTTTGGCTAGAGCTAGGCTTAATCAAAGAAAAATCAGTAAAATTAATTTGTGAAACTCGTTTTGTTTGCGACATTAAGGCAAAGGCAGCAGAACCAGCGATCGCCAGTAGAGGTTTGCCAATCGCAGAGCCAAATCGCCCGCCTGCCAATATTTCGGGTTCACGATTGTCGCGATCGCCCATTGAATCGACCATTGAGCAGATACCGATAAAGCCTAAAGCGCCTCAAGAACCGAGTAAAGTCGCGCAAACAGTGCGATCGCTATTATCAGAATTCAGCACCATGTGGCTGCTATTTTTGGGCGTGTTTCTGGTGGTGGTTTCTTCGGGATTGCTAGCAGCTAGCCAATGGGATAACTTTTCGTCACAAATCCAATATTTGCTACTGTTGGCTTATACGGTGGGATTCTTTGGGGTGAGTTTCTGGACGAGCAAAAATGAACGTCTGCGAATGACCACTCGCGCTTTGCAATTGGTGACATTGCTCTTAGTTCCTGCAAATTTCTGGGCGATGGATGGTTTAGGCTTACTCAGAAATCCTGCGGGAATAGGCATTAGTGTGATCGCAGGTTGTTTACTTTCAGCGATCGCTGTGTTTCTATTGCAAACATCATTTACGTTTCGTGAAACTCAGACTTTATCTGAGGATTCATCAACTAACCAAAAGACAAAACGCACCAAAAGACAACTCAGCCACATCTCAGTTTTGGTGATTTTACTACTGGGTTGGCTACATCTGGGTTGGTTTCTATCCCCACACTATCCATTAATTGCCGTCTATTTGGGTATCAGTGGGATTGCCATTTCCACTTTTTTAAATCGTCGTCAAAGCTTAAATAGTGCCGATAGTTCGACATTTCCTCTTGCATTGATTACGGGTGCTTACAGTACCGTTTTGCTGATTAGTCGAGCGCTTTTATTTGGGAATATTTCGGTTTTTAAATTAGGTTTAGCTTTTGGGGTTTGCGGCTGGGTTTTAGTACAAATTACGAACAAAGCAGAAAAATTGCGATCGCCTTCTGAAACATCAGATTTAACTACAGTAAATTCATCAAACCTTTCATTTCAAGGGAACTTAGGCAAGGTTTTACTGGGTTTGGGTTGGTTAGTATCAGTTTGGGATCAATACCCTTGGCAAACTTTGGTGATTAGTTTGTTGATTGCATGGATACTCTGCGATCGCCTGATCAAACTAGCGCAAAGCATGGATTTAACCTATCTATTTTTGTGGGGCTTACAAATTCTCTGGTTAGTTCAAAGGCTAATTCCGAACGCTTGGAAAGCAGTTTCTACGAAGCAGTTATTAACACTTTTGCAAACTCAATCTGAAGTTAATTTGCTAGGGGTTTGTCTATTTCCCTATTTGATTATGACTTTAGTTGTCGCTGCAATTTATCGCGATCGCCACAAGTTCCATCTAGCCAACACTGCGGAGTTACTTGCTTTAGGGTTTGGGGTTTTACTAACTACTCTGAGTTTTGGTTATCCGTTACCGATATTTATCAACCTATCGCTTTCAGCCGTCGCCCTCTTAATCGTCCAAGCAAGGCGATCGCCTGCTAGAAAAGATCTCCATAGTCTCGTGTATTTTGCCCATATCGTTAGCCTCAGTGCAATTATCTCAGGCACATTCTTTTTTACTCGTACCACTGAGATATTTACATGGGTTGGCTTTCTGCTCATGACAATGTTGATCGAATGGAGCGCGGTTCTAGTAATTGGGAAATTTAGCTCTCTCCCCCAGTCCCTCTCTAAAGAGGCGAGAGGAGAAAGAAATCAACTCGAGATTCTCTCTACGAGTGAATCTCCAGAAAAAGGGATAGGGTCTGAGGGTGAGGTCATATTACCAACTGAGAGAGTAGCTGCGGGTAATCTCCCTCTCCAAGCATGGCGAGATAGTTCATGGCACATTGGCGCAAGTTTAGCCGCTCTTAGCTATATTTTGATCTGGAATGCTCCATTGTCAGGACAAAGTGATAACAGAGAACTACTATTTTTAACCAGTTCTTGGGGTGTGGCTTGGTTAAGCGTACCTTTATCTTTGACATTTTTAGGAACTTGGCGCGAATTTGCCGATCGCGATTTGGCAATTAGACTGAGTATTGCAGGACTCGCGATCGCTCAGTTTTTGACATGGCAGGGTGACGGCTCACGTTTAATTGGTTTAGGTGTCGCCTTTGGCTTGATGCTGGTGAATACGCGCCGCAGCAAAACGCTCCTCACCGCTTTTAATACTGTTGGTTATGGCTTATTATTTATCGCCTTTTTACTGTGGCAATTCAAATCCGATGATGGCTCAATTGCCCAGTCTATCTTCTGGACTAATGGCATGGTTAGCAGTGCCATTTTGCTATATGTTCTCAACCATTGGCTCAAATATCGCCGCGATCGCCAAGTTCCTAATCTCAATTTATCCTTAAATCGATCCTATGCCCACGCTTTTGACGTTTGGTCAGCTTTAATCTCCGCAGCCCTACTGATTTTGCAAACGGTTTTAGCTGTTCTTGTTTTTGGGTTCAATGGTGATGATGAGCAACTATTTATCAATCTGTTACCTAGCACAGTCCTAGTCACGTTAGGGCTAATTTATCGGATCTGGCAATCTACCACAAAAGTTCCTTTTTGGGCTGAATGGGGAGTTGCATGGAGTGTGGAACTACTAGCTTCAGGGGCGATCGCTGTTACGAATGGCTCAATAGTTGAACTAGCGATCGCCAATATTGCTCTGGGCTTTATCACCCAACTAGTCGGTGATTGGTGGATGCAACGCTCAGGTAAAAATGAATATCCTCGCAGTTGGGATGTCATTCCCTTGATTTATGGTGTGATGGGTTCGCTATTGAGAATTGGGAGTTTTAGTGGTCTTACGGGTTTATTCTCATTGAGTACATCCCTCATCGGTATCGGCATTGGGCGCAGAGCCTCCCAATCTAATCCTGTTTTCAAAGCGCTTACCTATTTATCCTTAGTAGTAGCCACTTTTTCCGCTTACGAGATACTTTTTTATCAAGTGGGATCGCGTTCTCAAGGTGGTAGCCTTGGTGACGGCTTAGTAATTCTCGCAACATTAGGTTGTGCGATCGCCTATGCCTATAAACTTTTTGTTAACTGGATTGCTCCCTATTTAAGACTTTCGATCCGAGAGATTGGTATTTCAGCGCATTTACATTGGGCAGCTAGCGCCATCTTTTTGTTATGTGGAAGTTTCTTCAGTCTATCAGTCACGGGTGGGTTACTTGGTGGCGGGATTGGCATTGCCTTGACGGTCTATGCGATCGCTGAGAGTAAGAGATCCCCCCTAGCCCCCCTTATAAAGGGGGGGAAAGATGAAGTCCCTCTTATAAAGGAGGGAATAGATCAAGTCCCCCTTTACAAGGGGGATTTAGGGGGATCAGATCTCTGGATTTATACAGGAATAACTACCGCAATTGGCACGATCGCCTATTTTATTTACTTTGCCTTTCCTAATCCTTGGTTGATTGCGAACTTCATTCAGCCCTATGCGGCGGCGATCGCCTGTATTATAGCCACTATGCTCTATCTACCACCTTGGGAAGAATGGGGCTGGGCAGCACGTCCTTGGCATAACTCTGCTTTTCTATTACCGTTGATCCTTACATTTGTGACCCAACAGGCGATCGCCACACCCTGCCTGATCATCGTTGGTATTTTCTACGCCATCTATGCCAACGTGAAAGGTCAAATCCGCGCTACTTACATCACGGTGTTTCTGTGGGATTGGGCGGTTTTCCTTTATATCTCTTTAATTGGATCATCCAGTTTCCCGATCAATACAATGATTCATGTGACGGTGATTGGCTTTTCTGGGCTGTATTTTGCTCAAGTCGAACCCAACCTGCGATCGCCTCATACAAAAGCACTCCGCCACGCTTTTCGAGTTCTCATGAGTGGTAGTATGGGACTAATTGCTTTTCTTTGTTCTTTTGCCAATATCACGATTGCGCTTTCGACTTGGGGCTTGAGTGCTGCTTTTATCATCGCAGGGCTAGCTTTGCGAGTTAGAGCCTATCTATTTATGGGAACGTTCACGTTTATTTTGTTAGTAATTACCCAAGCTGTCATTTTAGTTACGCAATACTCTTTTTTGATGTGGGCGCTGGGTATTATTGCAGGGATTGGATTTATTTTGGTTGCTGCGAATTTTGAAGTAAGGCGTGATCGTATTCTTGCTCTATTTCGTAATGTAGCGATCAAGTTGAAAGCTTGGGAGTAGAGTCAAATTTATGTGGCGATCGCATCTAGCTCGAAGTTTACATCAACACCGTAACCAACCCGAAGCCCGTTTTTTCCAACTTGCCACGATTGATTTAGAGCAGCGCCCGCGCAATCGTACCGTTGTATTTCGTGGGTTTCTGGAAAATAGCGATCGCTTTCAAGACTGTCTAAAAATTGTGACCGATGCGCGTAGTCAGAAGATTGACCAAATAGCCACCAACCCTTGGGCGGAGATAAGTTGGTATTTCACAAAAACGCGATCGCAATTTCGGATACTTGGCAAACTACTATTAATTGATAGTGAATCCGATTTAGATCTCCAGCAAATGCGCGTAGATGCATGGCAAGCTCTTTCGGAATCTGCAAGAACACAGTTTGCATGGGCGCATCCAAGAGAGCCGCGAGTTGAATTTCTCGAAATGTCCCCACCTGATCCTAAGCAACCACTGACTTCTTTTTGCTTACTATTGCTACAACCCATTGAAGTTGATCGCCTTGAACTACGAGGTACGCCCCAAAATCGCTGGATCTATCTACGGGATGAGCTAGGAAATTGGCAAGAGCAAGAAGTTAACCCATAACCTTCAGATGATTAGACCGCACTTGAGAGCAAGGCTAAAGTTGATAACTCATCCGTTCTGGCTTAGGATGCGTATGTATAGTAATGATGTTTATTTACTCTATGAAACTCTCCGAGCAAACCGATGTAGAAATACTGCAAGCTTGGCGATCGCGAAACAGTCAAGCTTTTGGCATCTTCTACGATCGCTATGGTGAGTTGGTTTACCGTTTATCCTTAAGGATCTTAGGTAGCCCGCAAGAAGCGGAAGATCTGACCCAAGAAATATTTATTTTGCTAAGTCGGAATAGCACCTACGATAGTAAAAGAGGCTCGATCTCTACTTTTTTGACAGTCTTGACCCGATCGCGAGCAATTGATCGTATTCGTAAAACGCGATCGCAACAACAGCATCTCCAAAAATGGGAACAGAGCATTTCTTCAGAACATGACATCAGAAACTCATCACTCATGGAAAATGCGTCACTTACTGAACGTTCAGAAAAAGTAAAATTAGCCCTAGCCAAGCTGCCTGAAAAACATCGCCAAGTATTAGAAATGGCATATTTTGATGGACTTAGCCAAACTGAAATTGCTAAAGTTTTAGATACTCCTTTGGGAACGGTAAAGTCTTGGGCGAGAAGTGGGTTGATTCGATTAAAAGAAAGTTTGCAGGATGCTTTGGAGTGATTATTATGACAACACCACAAAATAAATATCCCCGTGAATGGGAAGAATTATTAGCAGGATATGTTTTAGGGGATCTCGAACCTGAAGAAGTAACCGAGATGCATCAACTTATTGCTGAGCATCCAGAAATAATTACGGAGATTGATCATCTGCAAGAAACGTTAGCGATGCTTCCGCTTGGCTTAAGTGAAACTTATCCAGCTAGTAGTCTGCGCGATCGCATTGCGGCGGTAGCTATTCCCACTAATATTGAGTCTCTACTAGCAGATCCTCTAGATCTGACCATTGATTCTGCCTCACCGATCAAGCGATCACCTCACCGTAGAAATATTTGGAAATTAGCAACGATTGGTTTAAGTAGTCTTGGGGCGATCGCTTTAATAGCGCTTGGTTTTGACAATTATCAAATGCGTCAACAAATCGCCTCTAATCAGGTCGAGTTACAAAAGCACCGCCAAACCATTGCCATGTTACAAGGTGCAGACAATCGGATGATCTCTCTTAAAGGCATGGGAGCAATTCCTGCTGCTTCGGGAAGTGTCATGATTGCGCCAACTGAAAAAACTGCAATGATTAGCATTCAGAATTTGATGCCCATTCCCCAAGATAATAGTTATCGGCTTTGGGCGATCGTTGATGGCAAAAAGGTTGACTGTGCCCAGTTTCGTCCAGATGAACAGGGTAAGGTCTTTATAAAAGTGCCATTAGCTAGCGCTCTAAAGCAGTCTACGACATTAATTATTACGATTGAGCCAAATCAAGATATGCCCGAACCCACAGGCGAAATGGTGATGAAAGGTGAAGTATAGCAAAATGTGAAGAATCGCTAAGCGATTCTTCACATTTTGCGCTTTCGTCGAACAGACTTTAAAATACTTCATCCGATTTACTAACTCATCCGTATATCTAGTAAGTAACCCTCGAAGGGGTTATTTCAAACTAATTTCTTGGAAGAGAGCTTACAACGATGAACTACAGATTTATTGGACTTATTGCTGGTTTGGCTTTGACTGCTGGAATCGTTTCATGTACCGCCACATCCACCACGCCTGAAGCAACTCCCGCAACTCAATCTACTCCTTCGGCAAAGCCTGCTGATGCGATGAAAAACGATGCCATGAAAGGCGACGCGATGAAGGATAAGTCTGGCGACGCAATGAAAAATGACGCTATGAAAAACGATGCCATGAAGAATGACGCGATGAAAAGCGACGCTATGAAGAATGACGCGATGAAGAATGATGCTATGAAAAGCGATGCCATGAAGAATGACGCGATGAAAGGCGATGCTATGAAGGACGGGAAGCCTGCTGAAGCTCCCAAGCAATAGTCTAGTTCTCATCTTTGCTAAGTTAAGAGCTATCAACTAATTTCAAAATTGAGGAGCAATTTATCAATTGCTCCTAATGTAAACTATAAACAAAATCCCTATTTATTTATGGTCATAAAAAATCTGAGTCTAGCTACTGTGGCTGTAGTTTTAGTATTAGGATGCTCTTCAATCCCAACCAACATTCCCAAAGTCTCCCAAGCAGAAGCAAGTTCAACACCAGTTGCTGCCACTTCTAAAGAACCTAGTACTAAAGGAAATTCAAAGTCGAGATCTGGTAGTTTTATCAGTGGTGAGCATACTACTAATGGCAAAGCAAGTATTGTTAAAGAAAATGGCTCCTATTTCATTGAGCTTGATCAAGCTTTTAAGACCTCAGAGAATGGGCCTGACCTATTTGTGATTTTACATCGATCGCCAAATATTCTAAAGGTATCCAAGCCACCTGACTATGCGATCGCTGAAGGAGACTATGCAGTGATTGCTCCCCTGAAAAGTTTTAACGGTAAGCAACGCTATGCAATTCCTAAGGATATTCAGATCGACAATTATCAATCCATAGCAGTTTGGTGTCGTAAGTTTAATGCTACTTTCGGGTTTGCTCCTTTGTCTTGAGGCTAATAATATGGACAAGAGTTTATTGCGCCGTCGTCGATTTTTAACCTATGCAGGTTTAGGTGTTTTGGGAGTAGGAAGTGCAGCGATCACCGCTCAAGTTGGCTTTGCAAAAATCTCTAACCCCATCGTTCCTAAAACATCTACAGAAATAATGCCTGTGACTGATCTTCCTAAATCTAATAATCCTGACGAAGCGATCGCTTCTACTCAGTCAAGCAGTCAAAAACTACCAGAATTTCAAGGAATTTCCAAATGGCTAAACTCCAATCCTTTGTCGATTCAAGACTTAAAGGGAAATGTCGTGATGATTCAGTTTTGGACTTTTGGCTGTATCAACTGTCAGAGAACCTTACCCTATGTGACGCGATGGCATGAACAGTATGCTGCTAGGGGCTTAAAGATAATTGGTGTGCATACACCAGAGTTTGCCTTTGAGCGTGATGTCAACAACATCAAAGATGCCATGCAGAAACACGGAATTAACTATGTAGTTGCCCTTGATAACGAGTTCAAGACTTGGAAAGCCTATGGGAATGAATATTGGCCGCATCTCTATTTAGCCGATCGCGAAGGCAAATTGCGATATGATCACATCGGTGAAGGCGCTTACACGCAAACAGAACAGACAATCAAACAATTATTGGGATAACCAAGATGGGACTCTCTCCTTTGGCGATCGCCTTAGCGATTTTGGGTGGTTTGTTAACAGCTTTTTCGCCCTGTATTTTACCCATTTTACCAATTTTGATTGGACGATCGCTCCAAACCCATCGCTATGGGCCAGTCGCTTTGGTCGCAGGAACTATGAGTGGATTTGCGATCGCAGGTAGTTTACTTGGCATCGCTAGCATTTGGCTGACGGATTTAGCAAATTTTATACGGATTACGGCGATCGCCGTCCTATTAATTTTAGGAATTTTCTCAATTTTTCCGAAATTAAATTATCTTTTGCTATCCAAGCTACCACTTCCTAAGTTTAAGCAACCAAATAGAGTAAACCTGATCGGAGAATTTCTCTTAGGTTCGCAATTAGGTTTGTTATGGACTCCCTGTGCAGGTTCTGTTTTAGGTAGTATCCTCGTTTTAGCTGTCGCCGAGCAGCAGGTTTTTAGTGCTTTCATTCTGCTATTGTTCTATGGGCTTGGCGCAGGTATGCCGATGTTAATCATTGCCTATGCTAGTCGATATTTTAGTAAGTCTTTTTTGCGCTTACGTTCTCACAGCCAGCTTTTACAGAAAATCGGTGGATTACTGATCTCCATGACGGCGATCGCCATTATTCTTGGTTGGGATGTCAAAATTCAGCTTTGGTTAGCGCCTTTCTTCCCACCATTATTTAATCTGTAAGCATCTATTTTGGGGTGCGGTTTCGCCGACCCCAAAATAGATACTTAAGACAATTAGCAGCCAAAATTCACTAAGTCAAGGTTCTAGTTATG
>JBJTVM010000330.1:0-17763 GCA_046081205.1 Pseudanabaena sp.
GATTGTAAATAAAAAAGAATTGAGTGATTGATACTTACTTTTACTAAAGTCTGTGTTAGCAATCCCTGTAAAAATGCATCTTATCACTCAATCCTGCCAACGCATTTGAACTATGTGTAAAGAAGCGTGCCGAGTCAAGCCGCCTCAGAACTTGATGTACACTGTAGCATTATTGAGTATTATTATCAATAGTAAACAAAAAAATAAAAGCAGTGCTTAACACTGCTTTTATTTTTTTGTTTACTTGGCTTGCAACTGCCAAACCTTGACTAGGCGATCAGCTCCACCGCTGACTAGGGTGGCATCCTTAGGACTAAAGCTAAGCGATAGGACAGGGGCTTCATGTTGACTGAGAACCTGCATTGTTTTGCCCGTTTTCACATCCCAGATCTGAATTGTTTTATCGACACCACCAGAGGCGATCGCATTACCTTCACGGTTAAAGGCAACTGCTAAGACTCCACCCGTATGTCCTGAAAGGGTTCGCACGACTTTGCCTGTGGTTGCATCCCAAATTTTTACAGTTTGATCTTGGCTGCTACTAGCCAGCATTTTGCCATCAGGACTATAGGCGAGTGCATTTACAGGTGCAGTATGTCCTGTAATATTTAGAACCTGCTTTCCTGTCTTCACATCCCAGATTTTAACGGTTTTATCAAAACTGGCGCTAGCAAACTGCTTACCGTCAGGGGCAAAAGCAACCGATACAACCTTGTCTTGATGCCCCTCATAAGTCTGTAATAGATCTCCCTTGCGCCAATCCCATAGCTTGATCGTGTTATCGGCACTGGCGCTAATTAAGGTATTGCCATTAGGACTATAGTCAACACTGAAGACCTGTCCATTATGCCCTTCAAGGTTGCGGATGGGTTTGCCACTGCGGAAGTTCCATAACTTAATTGATTTATCAATACAGGCCGTAGCAAAGGTATTGCCGTTGGGATGTACCGCGATCGCATTAATTCCAGATACTGAGCCGAGATGATTGGATAAAGTGCCAAAAGACTGATTATCTCTTACATTCCATAGGCGTAAGGTGCGATCATAACCACCACTCGCGAAACTGAATCCATTGGGAAAGAATGCAACGGCTCTGACCCAACCTGTATGCCCTGTTAAGTTCAGCCGTAATTGATAATTAGAAGTAATGACTGGAGTCGGTTCGATAACTGTAGGAGTTGGATTGGGAGTGGAGGAAAATTTAGGTAAGTATTGAGAGAAGTGAATTGCACCCCAACTAAATCCTATTAGACAAACTAGAGCGATCGCCCAACGATTGGTATTTTGACTGAGGTTAAAACTAGGAATCTGAAAATCATCAGATTCTTGATACATAGGTGGTAAATTGTCAAGTTCATAGAGAACTTCCTGTGCAGTCTGATAGCGATCTTCAGGATGGTGCTTGACCATGCGATTAAGAATGAGCGCAAGTTCAGGACGAATTGCTGAACCCATCTGCCAGTCTAATAAATTTAGGTCTTCGCGGCGGACTAATTGACTAGGATGTAAACCTGTAAGGAGTTGAATTGCTGTTAAGCCAAGAGCATAGATATCACAACTAGGGGTAAAGTGACCAAGAGCCTGCTCAAAGGGCATATAGCTAGGAGTACCGAGGACAACTCCATTTTGAGCGGCTGTTGCATAGATACCTTTGAGAACGGCAAAATTAGTCAGCACAAAATGTTGATCGCTACTATTATTGCCTTGATAACTACCCTGTCGATCTTTACGACGAATCAAATTGCGAGGACAGATATCTCCATGCACCATATTGGAGCTATGGGCAATATGCAGACTGGTCAACAGTTGTTGGAGGAATTGAACTAATTCGGACTCACTATAGAGTCTTCCCGTAGAGATTTCATCACTGAGACGAATTCCATCGATCGCTTCTTCTACGATATAAAATTCCTCCTCTTGCTCAAAATAGGTTGTAATTTTGGGGAAGTCGGCACTGCGATCGCTCAGTTGCTGTAATTTAGGAACTTGATTGCGAAATAGCGATCGCGCCCAGTCAAGTTGTAGATTAGTCTTATTAATCAGACAAAAACTTTTAGCGATCCAACGTGGCATTTCCGCAGCAACGGTATCTTCAACTAAGTATGTTTGCCCATAGGTGTCATCGGCGATCGTCTGTACAACTCGAAAGCGTCCGCCTAACAGATTCCCAAACGCTTTTCCTATTGTTTGTGATGTCGCCATAAGAACCTTACTCCAACCGCAACTCATTTAATTATAATCGAATGTGCTTTGTTGCTATCAACATCAAGGCGCATTCGATTATAGCTAGCCATTTGATGCAGGTACAACATAGAGAATGCCAGAAATTAACGTAAGTGCGACTGCAATCCAGAAAAAGGCGATCGCATAGGGAATTTTGACTAATAAAGCGGCAATTGCCACGATTTGCATTACGGTTTTTGCCTTTCCCCAAAAATTTGCACCGATAATTTGTGGTTTACTGACTTCGCTAGAAGAATTGTCCTGACTTGTCGTACTCGGTGCACCACGCCAAGCAGTAATTAATAGCTCTCGCGTAATAATTAAAAACACTGCCCAAGCAGGAACTTGACCGAGTTCAATAAACAATAAAAATAGGGCGATTGTGAGGACTTTATCGACGAGGGGATCAAGAAATTTCCCCAGTTCTGTTATTTGATTAAGTTTTCTTGCTAAATATCCATCTAGCCAGTCAGTAATGGCGGCGATGATAAATACACTTAAAGCAATTAAGCGACTAAGTTCGCTATCTTGCCACAGAAAAAGCCCAAAAATAATCGGTACAGCAATTAATCTCGATAAAGTTACCCAAGTAGGCAATGTAATCATAAATAACCAAATAATATAGAAAGTGCTGCCTTGCAGCACTTTCTATATTATTTGGTTTGGGTGACTCTCCAGCTAAGTTTGAGATTAAACCAGAAGTTCCAAATTGTGACGATTGCGATCGCGATTAGATTAGCAATATATTTATTAATACCAAAATAATTGTAAAGAAGATTGAGAATGATCAAGTTCAATCCAATCCCTAGTAAACAAATTAGATTGAACTTCACAAATCGCTTGATTAATTTTCTCCGTCCCGATTGTTGCTCAGCTAGATCGCGAAATGTCCAAAGATCATTCCATAGAAAATTATTCAGCACTGCCACTTCAGCAGCAATCACTTTACTGCGTGTTAGTCCCCATCCCAGTGTAGAAGCATCACTAAGTAAATAGAAGATTGCCATATCGACAAATACGCCACTAAAGCCAACTAGTCCAAATTTAAAAAAACGTTTGACAGGAACTCGCAACTTTTCGCGTAATTTGGTGATTCGGCCGCGCGATCGCAAGCGTAACAAGTGCAAAATATAATCCACATACTGCCGCCAAGTTACTTTACTTTCGCCCTCTTGACGTTCTTGAAATATATAGCCAACTTCAGCAACAGAGCCAATATTGCCTCGACCAAGTACTTCAATTAATATTTTGTAACCCAGTGGATTCATCGGACAGTTAGCTATCGCACTGCGTCTGACCAAAAAATAGCCACTCATTGGGTCAGAAACTCGCCCAATCACACTTGGCAAAATCAGCAAGCCCAACATCTGCGCTCCCCGTGATAACAATCGCCTTACAAATCCCCAATCACTGACACCGCCCCCCTCGATATGGCGACTTGCCACTACTAAGTCTGCGCCTTTGGTTATTTCATCGAGCATCTTTAACAGAGTTTCTGGTGGATGTTGTAAATCTCCGTCAATCACCCCTAAAATCTCTCCCTGTGATGCTTGCCATCCTCGAATCACGGCTGTCGAAAGTCCCTTTTCCCCTTGACGACGCATTACCCGTAACTGCGGATAATTTGGCATCAGGTCAAGTCCAACTTGCCATGTTAAGTCTGGACTATCATCATCTACGATAATCAATTCATAATTATCATTAAAATAATCATTTAATATCTGAGTCAAAATTTCTACTAACTTAGATAAGTTCTTGCTCTCATTGTAAGTAGGTACAACTAAAGAGAAATTAACTGCTAGATTCTGCTTTTGAAGAGCTTGATCAACATTTGGCTCAATCATTTCTTCAGAAAAGAGAAGTTCATTAACTTGAAACGATCCCGATGGTACGGGGATGAGGGAATAGGACATTATCCAGAAATTAGTTTTGTGATGGTGAGAGCTAATACTAAGTGAATAGGTAATGGTTTATACCGGCTACATTAGACTTTAGACCAATGTAAGCCTAAATTTCTATATTTTTTCTTAACCTAATGAATCCCTAAATCATTTATAGGTTTCCGAGCGGCGCGCTTCCACAAGCCATTTAGGATGGCTATATATACAGCCTATTTTGGATTTAAGGAATCCAGAATAAATGATGAAAGTGGCACTTTGCGCCACTTTCATCATTTATTCTGGATTTTAAGTCAGGACAAAGCGCTGTAACAGCATAAGTTGTGCTTATTGGGGCTTTGAGTAGTACAGAAATATTTTTAAAAGTGGCGCGAAGCGCCACTTTTAAAAATATTCTTGGGTTTTAAGTAAGCGCAAAGCGCTGTATAGAGTTTATCAGTCTAGTGAAGTACGGGTTGGCTTCCCTGCCTTCGGCGGGGAAGCCAACACTTGTACCTCTATTGCTTGAAAAGCGCTATGTAACATCTTATTTCTGAGCGTACTTAGCTGATAATGTATTGGGTTGGGTAGCGAAAACTTCCCTATCTATGTAGCTCAAAACACCTGCACAGATAAGATTATGGTTCAAAATGCCGCAAAAAATAGCTTTGTGACCTTAGATAGTGTTGGTAAGTCTTACTTACAGCCAAATGGACAGACTATTTCGATTATTGAAAATATTAACTGTCAGTTGCAAGTGGGTGAAATTATTGCTTTGTTGGGACCTTCAGGCTCTGGCAAGTCAACGTTAATGCGAATGATTGCAGGCTTAATCCCACCTTCCACTGGAAAAGTACTGTATTACAATCGTCCGCTAATGGGCTTAAATCCGGGAGTAGCGATCGTTTTTCAAAATTTTGCGCTGTATCCTTGGTTAACCGTTCTAGAGAATGTAGAACTTGGACTGAAGGCGAAAGGGGAAGCCAAGGATACTAGAGAGCAGAAAGCTCTGCGGATGATTGATGTGATTGGTTTAGACGGATTTGAAAATGCTTATCCTAAAGAGTTGTCAGGGGGAATGCGTCAGCGGGTTGGCTTTGCTAGAGCTTTGGCGGTTGAGCCAGAACTGTTATGTATGGATGAGCCATTTTCGGCATTAGATGTATTAACAGCAGAAAACTTACGCTTTGAGTTGCTTGATCTTTGGTTAGAAAAACGCATTCCCACCAAGTCAATTTTGATTGTGACCCATGGGATCGAGGAAGCTGTGACTTTAGCCGATCGCGTGATTGTGCTTGGTCGTAATCCTGGGCGGATTCGTGCTGATTTGCCAATTACGCTGCCCCATTATCGCGATCGCAAGAGTCCTGAATTTCAGGCTTTAGTTGACCAAGTTTATAAGATCCTCACAAATCCTGATCTAACAGATTTATCAACTCAGACGACTACGACTACGACTTCTACTTTAGAACCTAAAGCTCAACCCAAATACCAATCTCTTCCCCATGTTCGCATTGGCTCAGTAGCTGGTTTACTAGAACTGCTTGAAGGTCGTCAAGACAAAGATCTATATCGGATTGCCCAAGAACTTCTCTTAGAAGTAGATGATATCTTGCCAATTGTTGAAGCTTGTAAATTAATGGAGTTAATTGCAGTCATCGAGGGTGACATTCAACTATCAGCGATCGGTGAGAGCTTTATCAATGGCAACATTGATGAGCGCAAAGCAATTATTCGCGATCTACTCCAAAAAGATATTCGTTTAGTCCAACAAATTTGTCAGCTTTTACAAGCTAAGCGTAACCATCGTATTTCTGAAGAGTTAGTTCTCGATATTTTAGAAAACTATTTCACTACCAAAGAAGCGCAACGCCAACTAAGAACTGCGATGGATTGGGGACGTTATGCTGAGTTATTTAGCTATGATGAACCTTCAGGCGAAATCTTTATTGAGGAGAGTACTCCAGAAATTGAAGAGGCTGAATAGATTAAGATAGACTGAGCAAAGAGCCTCTTTGAACCAATAAATTGGGGAAAGTGTTGCTTTGCAGCACTTTCCCCAATTTATTGGTTCGTTAATAGCTGTAATACCAAATCATCCCAATTCACAGACGTGTGGCTACAGTTCTGTGAATTAAAACCCAAACCTTGTAAGGGTTTTGTAAGCACAAAATGGTGCAGCCATTTTGTGCTTTGGTATCACCTAATTCTTGTTTAGTCTGGATTGCTTATGTATCAGCCCACGATTGATCCCAAATCAAAATTTAACTCACGTTGGAGTCTTGGTGATGTTTTACTGCCTTTAGCGATTATTGCTTTTATATTCATCATTGTGCAAACTGCTAGGAACTTTACAGGTACGTATGAAAGTGACTATGTAGTTAATCTATCGCTGAGCTTTCTACCAAGTTATGCATTGCAGACCCTAGTAAGAATGTTGGCTGCCTATTTAGTCTCTTTAACGTTTAGCATTTTGTATGCCTATATTGCTTATCGGTCAACTTTATGGTCAAAGGTGCTGATCCCTCTATTGGATATTCTGCAATCAATCCCAGTACTATCATTTTTGCCTGCGGTTGTACTTGCCTTGGTCGGTTTATTCCCTGGACAAAGATTAGGAATCGAAATTGCTTCGATCTTGCTGATTTTCACGGGGATGACTTGGAATATGACCTTTAGTTTCTATCAATCTTTAAGCAGTATTCCTAAAGAACTAATCGAAGCCAGTCAAGTTTATCGACTCGGTGCTTGGCAACGATTCTGGACATTAGAACTACCTTCGGGGGTGGTGGGCTTAGTCTGGAATAGTGTGATGTCTGTGGCTGGTGGTTGGTTCTTTTTGATGCAAACTGAGTCATTTACGCTTTCCAATCGTGACTTTACACTTCCTGGACTTGGCTCATTTCTGAAAGCGGCGGCGGACAAAGGTGACAATTTGGCAATTTTTTGCGGGTTAGCAGTTCTAATTGGCATAATTACGATTATTGATTATTTCGTGTGGCGACCTCTAATTGCTTGGGCGGAGAAGTTTAAGAATGAGACAGTTGAAGCGGCTCAAGTACCAGAATCACGAGTATTAGATTTTTTAAGGCGATCTCCGACGATGCGAATTATTGGCGATCGCCTGTTTATGCCGATCGCTGAAGTTGTCAACCATAGCTTTAGCCATAAGGCGCCAAATGCTCTGATTAGTCAGCATAAAACTTTGCTATGGTTAAATTGGGTTAACTGGTTACTAGTTGGGCTAGTCGGCTTTATGGTTTTGAGTGGTGCAGCAAGTGCGATCGCCTTGTTGAGTGGTATGCCTTTGAGTGCGTGGGAAAAAGTAGCGATTGGTGCTCTATTCACGGCTATTCGGGTATTGATTGTCTTGATTATTTCGCTGCTTATTACGGTTCCCATTGGTGTGGCGATCGGTCGCAATCCTAAACTAGCCCAATTTTTGCAACCAATTGTGCAAATAGCTGCTTCAGTGCCTGCGACGGCTTTATTTCCAGTTCTATTATTATATTTGGGAAATATGGCTGGGGGGCTGGACATTGGGGCTGTGATTCTGATGACTTTAGGAAGTATGTGGTACATCCTTTTCAATGTGATTGCGGGAGCACAAGCCATTCCTTCTGAACTTTTTGAAGCAGCAAGAGTATATAAACTTTCCCCGTTGCAGCGTTGGAAAACTCTAATTTTGCCAGGGATTTTTCCATATCTAGTGACGGGGATCATTACGGCAGTGGGTGGCGCATGGAACGCTAGTATTGCAGGTGAATATGTCAAGTTTCAGGGTAGGTTGCTGACTGCAACAGGATTAGGCTCAACGATTACGCAAGCCTCTGATGTGGGTGATTTTTCGCTTTTATTGGCTTCGACAATTGTGATGTCATTACTAGTTGTGACAACCAATCGCTTGGTATGGCGACCTCTTTATCGCCTTGCTCAGGTCAAATATCAATTAGTTGTGTAATTCCAAAAACTGAAGGACATAGTGAGGCAGTGCGAAATGCTGCCTCACACTATTTAACTCACTGCAAACTCAGTATCAGCACGTACCCTAGCAGGTTGAAAGCCTAAAACTATATCCTCCCTCGGTACTCCTAACTTCACTAGCTCGTAGGCAATACCACCTTCAGTACCATCATATTGAATCCAAATCTTTCCATCTTTAATATCTAGATGCAACAAACATCCATAATCCCTTATCTTATTTCGTCTCCAACCTACATAAACAAGTTGGTAATGATCGCGTTCTACGTCAAATATAGTCTGCGCTTCAACTTCCTTTGCTGATTTCATGGAACGAGAAGCTTTTGCTAGCATTAACTGCTGAATATATTTCCTATAGACAACTACTTTATCCATTGTTCAATACTCTCCTTATCTAAGTCATAAACTAAAAGATTAAGTTGACTACGTTGTACAACTCTATCAATGAAGGTCAACTTAAAAAAAGTTTGATAGACAAAATCAGGTACAGCTAAATATAAAACCCTTTCTGGATCTATCTCTTCTAAAGCATATCGATAATCTAAAAATTGTCCATGGGCTAAGTGAAAGTCAGAAATCCTTGAGGGACTAATAAAACTTTTCACCTCAACTGCAATTTTATCATTTCCTCTATCAGCACCGATGATCTGTTCAGCCCCAATATCTATGTACATCTCAACTCCGCCTACACGAAGTTCATAGGGATCATGAGTTATTTCCCATCCATCTTTTTGGAGGGCAAGCTTAACAAGATCGTGATATAAATCTTTCGCCATAATTATTTGACTTCGCCTTTCTTTTATATTTTTTGAACTATTTTATGCTTTTTAAACCCATAAGTACCTGCCAGAAAATTTCTCAAAGCCTTAAGGTCGCAACCCTGTAAGTTGTGACCTTTTTTACTCAGAAATGCGAGACATTCATCTTTTTTGGTGCTATCACCACGCATATTTAATGACAAAACCGCGATTGTGATTGGCTTACCAATGGCAACGGCTGCATACAATGCTGATAACCCCTTTGCCGTCACTGTTGGCAAAGCTTCACGCAGTAAACCCAGCTACGTTCTCTGCCACCAACCCAAGTCCTTTGACTGGCGGCTTCGTGGAGCCAAGCCTCATCCACTGGGCAAGTTGGATAACGATTTGTTTACTCAAGTATGCGATCGCCTAAATCAAATTATTCAGCTATAGCAAACCAAAAAGAGAGTTGCGGCGCTTAGCGCCGTAACTCTCTTTGATCGCCGATCCAGCAAGCCTAGAATCAGAGCTATTGCGTCATGCTAGACACTTAATGAGTTTGGAGTGCGGATTTTGCTAAACTACAATAGCCTGAACGTTTTTTTAATACTCTTTTCTCCATAATTTTCCAATGCGTATCTCTCTGAATTGGCTCCGTGAACTTGTAGACTGCGATCTCTCGCCCCAAGAGCTAGACGAAAAACTGACTATGGCAGGCTTTGAAGTCGAGTCAATCGAAGATCGCAGGACATGGGCTGAGGGCGTGGTGATTGGTCATATCCTCACAGCCGAGCGTCATCCTAATGCTGACAAATTACAAGTATGTAAGGTCGATATTGGCGCACCCGAACCCTTGCAAATTGTCTGTGGTGCAGCCAATGCTAGACAGGGATTATTTGTACCTGTAGCCACAATTGGGACTTATTTACCAACCATTGATTTGAAACTGCGTCCTACTAAGTTACGTGGTGAGCGTTCGGAGGGGATGATTTGTTCACTAGCTGAGATTGGGCTAGCCAAAGAATCAAGCGGCATCCATGAATTTCCTGAAGGTGTGATCGTCGGCACAGATGTGCGTCCATCGCTAGGACTAGACGACGCAATCCTTGATGTGACATCGACCGCAAACCGTGCCGATGCTCTGAGTATGGTGGGGATTGCCCGTGAAGTTTCCGCTTTGCTGGGTAAAGAGGTACGCTTACCTGTGGCAACTAAAGATTTTCAGCCTAAAGCTGCAAATTGGGTGACCGTAGAAGATCCCAAAGCTTGCCCTGCCTATATCGGTACTTTAATCAAAGGCGTAAAGGTTGCGCCATCGCCTGAGTGGTTAAAGCGTCGTGTGGAAGCGGCGGGGATGCGCTCGATTAACAATATTGTCGATATCACCAATTACATTCTGTTGGAATGGGGACAGCCTCTCCACGCCTTTGATGCAGATACATTGGATCAGGATCTGAAGATCGGGGTGCGCTTTGCCAAGGCTGGTGAAAAAATTAAAACCCTTGATGATGCCGATCGCACTCTCACCAGTCAAAACTTCTTGATTACATCGGGCGACAAACCGATCGCGATCGCCGGGGTGATGGGTGGCGCAGAAACTGAGGTTTCCGAAAAAACAACCAATATTATTTTAGAAGCGGCTCTATTTACACAGGTGACGACAAGGCGATCGGCTCGCGCTCAAGGCTTACGCACTGAAGCCTCGGCACGCTATGAACGGGGTGTTAACCAAGCAGCGATCGAGTCGGCTTCGGCAAAAGCGATCCAGATGATTACGGAGATGGCTGGCGGTGAAGTTGTCGAACAGAGCGTTGTTGATGCGCGTTCCAAAGCAATTCGCACCATTGATTTACGCTTGACTAAAGTGTGGCAGGTACTAGGTGAGGTTGATCGCGAAGATGATGATGCCCTAGCTTTACTATCAGAAGCGGAAGTTGAGCAGACGCTCAAGGTTTTATCCTTTGAACTCGAAAAGCAACCTATCGAAGAAGGGAGCTATGCCACATGGAAAGTCACTGTTCCTCCCTATCGCTATGCCGATATTGAGCGGGAAATCGACTTAGTGGAAGAGATTGCCCGAATCTATGGCTATGACAAATTTGTAGAGACTTTACCTGCGCGAACCGAGTTTGGATTCCTCTCCGCTGATCAAGAAGGTGGTCGGATGATTCGGGCAGCTTTCCGTGCGGTGGGCTTAACAGAAGTGATGCACATGTCTCTATGTTCTCCCACGGAATCGCATCAGGTGAAAATCAATAATCCTGTGGCGATCGAGTATGGTGCTTTGCGCGGCGACTTGCTCACCAATTTGATCGATGCTTGTGCTTTTAATATCAATCAAGGCAATGGCATTTTGAATGGTTTTGAGATTGGACGTGTGTTTTGGCTCGATGAAGCGGGTAGCGATGAAACCGATCGCATTGCCGGTATTTTCGGTGGTGATCCGACAGTGGGCGCATGGCAGCACGATTCCAAACCTTTGAATTTCTATGAAGCCAAAGGGTTGCTCGATTCCGTATTCCACAATCTCTCGGTAACTGTGGAATACCAACCCGATCAAAAGGATGAGCGCTTACACCCCGGACGTACTGCTTCTCTCTGGATTGCTGGGGAACGTCTCGGTACATTCGGACAGCTACATCCCCAGTTACGTGCCGAAAAGGAACTTCCCGATGAGGTTTATGCCTTTGAGCTAGATTTCTATACTTTGCTCGATGCGATGATGAAAAAGTCAATTCCTACTTTTGAATCATTCTCCACCTATCCCAGCAGCGATCGCGATATTGCCTTCTTTGCACCATTGAAGTTCACCGTTGCTGATATTCAGCGATCGATTACCCATGTGGGCGGCGAGTTGCTCGATTCTGTGACACTCTTCGATCAATATATTGGTAAAGGTGTACCTGAAGGTTCGCGAAGTCTTGCCTTTCGTTTAGTTTATCGAGCTAGCGATCGCACGCTTACTGATGCCGATATCAATCCTGTGCATCAAAAGGTGCGTGATTTACTCGAAGAGAAATTCCAAGCAACCTTGAGAAGTTAGTTTTCACCCACAAAGCCTAAGAATACATTTAAGAATTACTTTCTGCGGTTAAAAGCTCTACAAGATCCCCCTCAATCCCCCTTATAAAGGGGGAAGAATTTAATTCTCCCCCCTTTATAAGGGGGGCTGGGGGGGATCTAGATAGTTCTTAAGTGGTTTCTAACTGTCAGGGCTTTTTGGGTGATCACTTTCATAATACCAAAGCCCAAAATGTACGTCATTTTGGGCTTTGGTATGATTACATTGGCTCTAGTCGGATGAGTTGCCCTGCTTGTTCATCAGTGAGAATATAAATAAATCCATCTTTCCCCTGCCGCACATCACGCACCCTTTGGCCGATGGGAATCTTTTCTTGAACTACCGTTTGATTACCTTCTATTTGAATGCGAATCACTTCTCTAGATACCAAACCGCCTGCAAATAGATTTCCCTGCCAATTAGGAAAGCGATCGCCACGATATAACAGCAACCCAGACGGAGCGATCGCCGGAGTCCAGACTAACTTGGGAGAGACCATATCAGGACGAGATGTTTGATCAGAAATATTGCCACCAAAGTATTCTTGGCTAAAGCTTACCACTGGCCAACCATAGTTTTTACCTGCTTCGACGAGGTTTAATTCATCGCCACCCCTTGCGCCATGCTCCGTTGACCATACTTGCTGCGATCGCGGATCGGCAAATAGTCCTTGAATATTGCGATGTCCATAGCTCCAAATTGCAGGATTAGCGTCAGCAGTTTTCACAAAGGGATTATCTGTAGGAATAGAGCCATCATCTTTGAGGCGTAGGACTTTGCCAAGGTGACTATCTAGTTTTTGGGCTTGTTTACGAATTAAGTCACCATTTAGTTGTAACGGTGGATTGCCACCATCACCGATCGCAACTAGCATCGTTTCATCGGGTAACCAAACGATGCGCGAACCAAAGTGCTGATTTCCCGACTTTGACGGCTTGACCTCAAAAATTACTTGGGGTTCAACTAGAGCTTTGCCATCAAATTTTGCTTTCAAAATACTGGTGTGATTAGCTTGGAAGTCTCCAGAGGAATAGGTTAGATAAACCAAGTTATTTTCGGCAAAGCGTGGATGTAGTGAGATATCCATCAAGCCTCCTTGTCCAGATACAAAGAGATTGGGGATATTAGCCGCCACTTGCTCCAATGATCCATTTCGCAGGATGTGGACTCGACCAACTCGCTCAGTAATCAGGATTGCACCATCGGGTAACCAAGCCATTCCCCAAGGTCTTTCTAAATTTTGGACTACCATAACTTGTTTGAAGCCCGTAGAATTAGGCTTTTTACTCGTCGTGGTATTTGTGGTGATCGCGGATGTTGTCGGTTGAGCCGTTAATGGTGATGGTGATGGATTGGGTTTAAGTTCTGGAATAGTGCAACCTCCGATGGTGAGGGCGATCGCGCTGATTACAAAGCTCAATTGATTGCGTAAAGTTTTGATCATTTCTCGGTGGTAACTCATAAACCCTCTACATCAGGGGCAGCAGCAACTTTATAAACTAGGTTAACTTTGGATTGTGAATAGGGGGAGATATGTAAGTCCCAATTACAAAACCCATTGGCATCAGGTTGAAGGCGATCGCTGGTTTCATCCTGAACCACCTCAATTTTGACTTTTTCTAATTCGGAAACAGGAACGCGCTCAGTCATCGTGATTTTCCTAACTTCATCACCAATATTCGAGAGAAAGATGCTGACGGTATTGGTAATCGTATTCCATTGGGTGAGATGATTTTTCTCGCGCTTTTGTGATTGAGTACGCTGGACACGCATATTGGCATCGGTTCCCCAGCCAAGGGCAAATTTTTCTTGGGGAGCGATAAAAGATACAGTTGTTCGTCCGACATACTCGTTAGAACGCACTAGATCGACGGGGCCAGCTAAGATCGGCAAAGTGGCATTATTCGTTTGTTCACTTTTGAGAACGACTTGCAGAGCTATTTCTGGCATCAGCACATATTCAATCTTGGCTGAGGATTGAAACTGAAATAATGGCACACGATAGGGATTGCCATTGGAGGGAACATTTGCTTTTTGAGGAGCGCGAATTGTTCGCACTTCACCACCATCATCTACCCCTGGTAAATCGATCGCCTCTGGTCTGGCTGCTGCCCCTAGTCCTGTGGTTTTCACCGTTTGATCGCGCATTTCTACAGCAATCTTTTTTGCTTTCTCCCGAATATTTAGCCAATCATCGGTCAGTAAAGGTGGCTCAGTACCAAGAGAAGCACGGGCTGTGGAGAAAACTAAATCGACATTTTGCCAATCTTCGCCTGTGTTTTGCCAGACGCAACCATCGGTACGGAAAGTTAATTGGGCATTCTCTCCCATTTGCAATTGGGCTTGATGATAGGGTCGCCAAAAGGCATTGGGAACCACATAATCAAAGGCTAGTTCGTACTCGCCTGTTTCCGCGATCGCCAAGTCAGCCTCGATGTGAGCTATAAAAATCTGATCTGGTCTAGTTTCGGCTTGGATGCGGCTGACGAGTCGCTCGATCGCTGACTTAAGCTTTTCCTGTGCATGGTAAGTATGGAGAATTTCACTACGAGATTCCCGCATTTTTTGAAATAGGGGCTGTAATTGCGATCGCCATGCCATCGGATCAACCTGTCCCCAAGCCGCATCAACGGGCAGTTCTTGCAAAGCCTTGCCCAAAATTATGCCAATTTGTTGGAACTGTTCTTCGAGTTGTTGGCGATCTTCAGTAAGGACATGGTATTGATCAAGTTGCGATCGCCATTCGATCTTTAACTCCTCAATCAAACCTGAGCGATCGGCTTCCTTAATTAACATACGTCGGCGCACACGTACATCATTTACTCGCACACCAGATCGGCGATCGCTAAATTCTGCCCGCAACGACTTATCAGATAGAATCGGAGCTACCCGATCAATATGCACTCGCCATAGTCCTGCGGTGAGATTTACCTTGGCGATCCGTTGGATTTGAGCGCGATCTTCGAGCAGTGTCACGGTAGTCACAGGCGCATTTAGATCTAGGGTCTGAATTTCAGTTGATATCATGGGCTATTCCTCTCTGCGATTACCGTTAACTAGCTCATTGTCCACAAAGGTTTTGATCGTATAGTCGGCAGTTAGTTCTGTTTCTGCACCTGCGGGAACCTTGACTTGCCAACGATAGCCGCCTCTGATCACCGCATTACGCTCTTGCTGTTCGTACTTTTCCCATGCTGGCGAAACCTGTGTAACCGTCACATCGACTTTGACATCGGCTTGGGGGACAGGGACACGTTCGCGTACTTCGATATTTGCCTCTCGCCCTAGTCGATTGGCGATCGCAATATGAATACTGTGACGCAGTTCGTTAAAAGCTACCAAGCTCATACCCGATCGCACCTCTTTAAAGGAGGTATTTCGCGCTACTTTAATTGATTGCTCTACGCCTAAGCCCAGTTCCATTTGTCCCTTCGGTGGCACGGTATTAATGTGCGTTGAGAGAATATATTCCCCATCCACATAGACATCGGTAGAGCCTGATAGTAATGGCGATCGCAGTGGGTTGCGAAGTTGCGCGATCCGAAAAACATTGGTGTCTTCACGGGGAACAACGACATAACGCATATCAATTTCGGCATTTTCTTCGAGTAGAGCCACGGAATGAAACTGCCCATCTGATGGAATATCAATACGTCCAGTGCCAAGATAGGCAAAGTCAAAAGCACCTGCCATTTGGCGCACATTCATTGCACCCGCAGGTAAGGGAACGTTAGAACAACCAGCAAAAAGTAAGGCATATCGCAAAACCACCGTCAGATCAAAGTTAATCGTTACCTGTGATCGCTTCAGGGATTCTAAATAGAGTGTCTGTACATCGGGCAAACTAAGTTTGCCGCGCTGTGAGGTATTACTAGGGTCAGCCAATCGCATTAGCCCATAGTTCGTAATTTCTTGAACAGGATCAAAGATGGATTCTGACAATGGAGCTACTGATGCTTCAGCAACGCGATTGTAAGATTGGGAAGCTGGCATTGATCTAGTCACGCGTTGAGGAGCAAATTCTTTTCGGCTCCGTCTATATGTTTCCTCTGGAGATGGAGTCGCTATCTTGCTGAATGAAGTCTGAGATAAAGCTTCAAGACTATCAAACTCACCTACATCTTCCATATCAAGACCTGTTCCACCATAGGCTGAGTAAACTTCATCATCTAGTTGGCTATCATTCCAGACTAAGTTTTCTTTGAAATCTTCAATCTGCTGACTAAGAATAGATTGCGATATTACTGATAATGGCGATAAGTTTGGAATTTGAAAATTTTGCGAAACTGAAGTAGTACTAATTGCGCTATAGGCAATCTGTTTCTGAAGATCGTAATCTTCAAACAGAACCTCTGCTCCCTTGGGTGGGTTGCGCCAAGCTTTTTTGGATGTGAATGCTTGCGATCGCCCAAGTCGTAAAGAAGGCAACTCTGGCAACTCACACCAACCCATCGGCGTAGCGGTCGAAAGCTCGATCTGCACACCTGACCAGTCCTCACCAGTACATTGACAAATCAATGCTCTCACAGCGATCGCGGCGGTATTATTGGCACTATTGAGCCGACAGACATAGGTGGGTACCCATTTTGCCCCATGCACAAAATACTCCACTATCAGTTGCAGGTGATCAGGTGGTAAGGGTGCTGCTTGGCGATCGCGAATTTGCAAGCGTGCCACGATTGTTTTACGCAATTCGTTTTCTTTGGCAACATTGGCATTAGAGGCAAGGTTTTGTTGTTGCTGGAGATCGGCTAATTGTTCGGTCGCCTTTCGGAGTTGATTTTTAAGTTCTCGATGTTCTTTAATGCGTAATTGTTTCTGCTCATCCTTGAAGTTGGCTAGGGCGATTCTTGCGCCTGTTGGTGAGGTTGGTGGTGCTTTGCCCTGTTCTCCAATCGGGCGATCGGGGACATGCAATACACTCAAAGCCGACATTTCTAGAGCTATTACATTGATCAAATCATTCAGGTGATCGACCTCAGCTTTGGCAGACTGAATGGATGCCTCTAAATCTGATATGGGAACTTCTACAGGTGGCGGGACATGTAACCCAACCCGTACATCTGTAACCATGATGTTGGTGTCTGTCTCTGTGCCATTATCTACCCTGACCCTGACGCTCTCATCATCTAGAGCCAGTGGTAATCCAACGATTTCCACTTCAGTTTTTTCATCGTTTTCATTTTGCCAAGCGATCGCTGATAGACTTGCTAGCCGCTTCACGGTGGAGCCTTCAGCATAGACTTTAACTTTATCGATTTTGGAGGCAAGCTGTGCGATCGACATAAATTTATGCGTTGTCCAAATCTTGTCTTGGTTTGATTAAATTCATTATATACTCCTAAAAATTAAAGTCTGCAAATGTACAAATAGCCTAGTATTTGCAGATAAAGGTAATGATGGGTTCAGATAAGGTTTTGGCATTCAAGTTGGGGTAAGTGTTAATATTTTCGTAAGAAAAAATAATGACTAAGCTAAAGTCTTGTTATTGCAGTAATTTTCTGAGGATTAGATTATGGTGCTTATTGCCTTAAGACCCGAACAAGAAAAGTACGTGTTAGAAAAAATCGATCAAGGAATTTATGCAAGTCCAGATGAACTTTTTGCTTTAGCTTTCAAACTTTTAGACGAATATGAGTTAAAGACGCGGGAAGATAAACGCAAACAGCAAGAAATTGAGCAAGTTCGTCAAAAAATTCTTATAGGAATGGAAGATGTTCGACAGGGAAGAGTTGTTGATGGCGAAGTTGTGTTTGAGCAGTTAGAAGAAAGGTTGTCTAAAAATGCTCAAGAGAAATTTGCTTTGTTTTTATCGCAATTACCTTATGTCAGTGATGAAGAACAGGCAGATATTGAGAAACATATGAATGTATCGCCTAAT
>JBJTVM010000331.1:0-8901 GCA_046081205.1 Pseudanabaena sp.
TGCCGATGAAGTTCTCTATATGCAAGGATTACAGGATAATGGCGATATTGGCAAAGTGAGAGTCGCTCCATTAGAAACCACAGCATTAAATTATGGATTTGATATTACGCCTGCAAGATTAGTAACTGGCTTGATTACTGAGCGCGGTATTTGTGAAGCTGCGGAAACAGCGATCACGGGGATGTTTCTTGATCTGATTCCCTAAGATAGAGACAGCTTTGCCGTCTCTATCTTAGACTTTATTGCTTTACAAGTTTGACAGGTTGATCGTCAGCTTGTAGAGTTTTGCCATCTGCTAATAATGTATAGGACTGGGTAGAAGGAAGTGGGCTGGCTTTTTTGCCATTAACCGTTTCTACTTGTGACACTACTTTTCCATTTTTGATGGATACTTTGCCTGTTGTTTTGATGGTTTCCTTTTTACCATTTGTAGAAGTAGCATTGATAAATGCTTCAAATGCACCATTAGGCTTGATAATCCATTGCCCTGAAATTGATGCTAAGCCCTGTTTTTTTGCCTCAATTAAGAATTGAGGTGTAAAGACAATCTTATAAGTTCCCGCTATTTTAACAACCTTGCCTTCAGTCTGCTTTGGCTTGGTAGAAACAGTTGCATACTCAGAAGCATAAACTGATTGACAAGGCTGAAAAGTCTCTAAACTCGCGATCGCCGAGAAAGCCATAGTCAATGTGGCGATCGCTCCTAATATTCCCAAGTTCCTGTAAGGCTGATGCTGATGATCTTTGATGTAAGCCATGGTAACCTCACAAAAACTGTTTGTAGGACTAAGTATCTGAGCATAATTAAAAACCAGAGCTAAAACCTGTAGCGCACACTCAGCGCGCATCACAGGTTTTGAATTTTTGTATTTAATTGTGCCTAGCTAATTAGAATAGATGCTTTCAGTCTATGCTTATCATAATCTTTGGAAATCTTCAACTTCGATAACTTCGCCGATCGCTGCCATTGTAAACACATCATCTCGGACTTTAGCTGAAACCTTTACTTTCAATCCCTCTTGCAAAATTGCTTCGGGGGCTGGTTGCCAAATCTCATACTGCTCATCAGTGTCAGTTGCGATCGCCCAAGTTCCTGTACCAATATCAATATATTCTACGGTTCCGACAATCTGGATATTCATATATTCTCTATAGTAATTTTCAAAACCTAAAACCTAAAGTGGGGGGCTTTGCCCCTCACTTTAGGTTTATATGCTAGAAGTTTCCGATTTAATCGATAGATAGGCAAACCCAAAACAAAGTAGCGAGTTAACACTGAGAAAAGCGATCGCAGGGGTTCCATCGCCAATCCACATCATTTGCGGTGCAAGTACAGCACTGGACGCTAAGCAGGCAGAAGTCCCGATCGCTGAACCGATTGCAAACCATTTCCATTGGGGATGTCCGAGCAGAATCAACAATAGACCAAGTGGCAGTAATACACTTGCTGTAATCGGATTAAGCGCATTGGTATTAGAGAAAGCATTTCCTAATTCGGGTAAAGAACTACCTGCTATACGGAAAGGAAGTTGGGTAATGTCGAATAAATAGAAGCCTCGCAAAAAGAATAGCCCTGCACCACCAAAGAAGACTCCATTATTAAATGACCAATTCCAACGGAAAGGAAACCAACGATTAAGTAGCCATGCTAATAGATATGAGCCAATTACCATAATTAGCTTAGGAATCAAGGCAACCGCTCCACCATCAATCCAAAAACGTGGACTCAAGTATCCATTGTCTCGCGCCCATCTTAAGAAATCAGGAATTCCTAACTGACCTTGAGAAGCAATATTTACTGCGGCGGCGGCATTCAAATGCCCTGCTCCGTAATAGTTTAAAGTATCGTCAGTAACTTTGCGTGAGGACTGTTTGAGAACTTGCAAAACCTTTTCAGGATCTTTCACTCCCGATGCTTCAATCAGAGCCACGACACCAGAAACATGAGGGGCTGCCATACTAGTTCCTTGGAAAGAACTAAATACAGATTGCTTAGTTCTGGGATCAATTGTATTTTGCAAAATGCCACCAGAAGTATCACCCTTTTCGCCATTTTTACCCCTGGCGATCGCGCCCCCAGGAGCGGCTACATCAATACCTGCACCATAGTTTGAATAGGGTGCTTTTTCGCCAGTAGAACCTGTGGCGGATACCGCAATTACCTTAGGATAGCGGGCTGGGTAAAAAGCAGCATTGCGGTTGGAGTTTCCCGCCGCCGCAACGATCACTACACCTTTTTTGTAGGCATAGTCGATCGCTTCCTGCATCAGCTTGCTTTCGCCACCGCCACCAAGGCTCATATTGATCACATTTGCGCCATTGTCGGCAGCAAAGATAATCGCTTCAGCAATATCCGAAATTGTGCCACCTCCTGACGCTGATAGCACTTTGAGAGGCATGATGCTAGCTTCGTAGGCAACGCCAGCTACACCAAAATTATTATTTGTGGATTGAGCGATCGTTCCCGCTACGTGGGTTCCATGCCCATTATCATCGCTTGCATCTTCGCGATCGTTTACAAAGTCATAGCCCTTGACAAAATTAGTATTTTTAAGGTCATCGACTTTGCTCACACCCGTATCGATAACGGCAACTGTGATGCCTTTACCCTTGGTCTTTTGCCATGCTTTTTCTACCTCGATCGCTTTTAAGTTCCATTGCTCCTTGTACATTGGATCATTGGGAGTTGTGCCACCACCAATAAAGTCCATCGAATAGACATAATTAGCTTCGACATATTCTGTCAAGCTGCGAAGTTCTTCTGACTGTTTGAGCTTATCTAGGACTTGAGCATCTCCTTTAACAATGTAAAGACGGCTAGACTTAGAGAAGGAACTATTAAATTTTGGCTCAATTCCATATTTTGAGGCGATCGCCTTCAATTCACGATCAACTTGTTCCGATGACAAGTCATTGCGAAAGTTCAGCACCATTGAGTCATATTTGCCTTGGACTGCTAAACCTTGATAGGTCGAGAGCGCCCAAAATAAGCCTGCAAAAAACAAGCATGTGAGCAGAAATTTTTTCATAATCCTAAGCCATTAATCTCCAGTCCTCGATAGCTTTTCAGATATACAAGACAGGTGACGCTGAACGTCACCTGTCTTGTATATTTATTCTAACTATTCCCTTTTTGCTTGCGACAGCGATCGCTACAATATTTAACTTCGTCCCAGCACTTTTCCCATTTTTTGCGCCATGTAAAGGGCTTGCCGCAAACTACACAGTCTTTGCTAGGTAAAAAAGATTTATTGCCTTTATGAGCCATATTTTTCTATGAATTTTGACTTTGAATTAGGGTAACTTTCTGCTCGGCTTTTTCTAGATATTCACGGCAATATTGCGATCGCTTCATCCCTTCTTCGTAAAGAGACAACATTTCATCTAGGGCAACTTCCCCATCATCGAGAATTTCCACTATTTCTTCGAGACGCTGCATCTGTTCCTCAAAGCTTAGCTCTGGTGGTTTCTTTGGCGATTTATTCTGGTCGGGCATATAACTTATCAGCTACTCTTTATCAATTACTTGTTCAATCTTGGCTTGGGCAATTTCCGATCGCCGTACAATTTCCACTGTATCAAATTCAGCTAGTGAATCCTCATTGCTCAGCAAGCGATCGCCCGATCGCAACAAAGCAAAACCACGCTGCAATGGTGATAGTGGGTGTAGCGATCGCAAATGGGCAGTAATGCTTTCAAGTTTATTTGTGGATTGACGCAAATGACGAACAAGAGCCTTTTGCATATTATGCTCAGCTTCGTCTAACTGTTGAGCGCGATCGTAGAGGCGATCGCTAAAATTTTGAAAAGCATAACTATTGATGAGTGCATTTAGCCGTTGATCATAATTCTGCATTTCTAATTGAACAACTCGATTTAGGCGATTTTCCCAAGCGGTGATCTGTTGCCATAGGGTTTCGCGATCGTATTGAGATACTAGTTCCGCCGCCGCCGTTGGTGTTGCAGCCCGTAAATCCGCCACAAAATCCGCGATCGTAAAATCAGTTTCATGTCCAACCGCAGAGATAATCGGAATTCGCGAATGATAAATCGCTTCAGCAACTTGCTCTGTATTAAACGCCCAGAGATCCTCAATCGAGCCACCACCACGCCCCACGATCAACACATCAGCATCGGTATTTTGCAAAGCGGCGATCGCTAATGCAATGTCTTCAGGGGCAGTTTCACCTTGGACGGTTGCTGGGCACAAATAAACCTCGCAATGGGGTGATCGCCGCTTTAGCGTAGTGAGAATATCTTGAATTACGGCTCCAGTCGGTGACGTGACCACCCCAATTTTCAAAGGAAAAGCAGGAATCTCTCGCTTACGTTCTGTTGCAAAATATCCGCGTTCCGCTAGATTTTCTTTCATCGCGGCAAAGGCTAGGTATAGATCACCTTGCCCTGCGGCAGTCATGCGATCGCAATCGATCTGGTACTTACCACGGATTGCATAAACCGTCAGCCGCCCTTGGACAACGACTTGCATTCCACTTTTGGGACGAAAGGCTATGGTACGGCTAGCCCACATTACGCAATCGATTTGGGCTGACTCATCTTTGATCGTAAAATATCGATGCCCAGAGGCTGCAGTTGTGAAGCCAGAAATTTCCCCAGTCACGCGCACAATCCCAATTTCGTCCCGCAACAAAAGCGTAATTGCTTGCGTCAAATTTGATACAGTTATCGCATCTTTAGACATCATAAATACTGCTGCAATCCGCCCTATGAATACTTTTTTCCACACTCTGACCTATTCTATGCTGCTAATCTCAGTTTTGCCATTAGCAGTTCAATCACAGACGACTGATCGACAGGGTAATTACTACAGCAATGAAGCACCTGTAAAATCTGCTTATTCTCGTGTAGCGGGGTCATTGTGGCGAGTTATTGCAGCTAACGGACTAAATTGTCGGCGATCGGCTAGTTTAAAAAGTCCTATAGTCCGCACTTATTTGACAAATGCTGTTTTGGAAGTAGAAGTCTATCGTGGCGGCTCTGATGAAGTATTGGTTAATCCTTTAGATGAAAATGGTAGACCTTGGATGCCTGTAAGGGGCAAAAATGTAGAAGATGTATGTTACGTAAGGGCTAATAGTCTCTTTATTCAGCCAGTAGTCAAATAGGAGTGGGGGCGAGAAGCGCCGCCACTCCTATTTAATATATTTGCTCTAAATTTACAGTGCAATACCGTAGTATCATAGTAAGCAGTTAAGAAAAATTTTTTAAACAAAAATTACGGTCTGTTGTGGAACTTTCTTTAAAGAGCGAATATGCGATCTTAGCTATGCTTGAGCTAGCTAATCATTTTGCGATCGATCAGCCTCTCCAGATTCGTCAGATAGCGAACCAACAAAATATTCCTGATCGCTATTTAGAACAGTTGCTGGCAACTTTAAAGCGTCAAGGCTTAGTTAAGAGTCAACGGGGAGCTAAGGGCGGCTACATCCTTTCTAGAGAACCTTGGGACATTAGCTTACTAGAGATTATTCGAGGTATCGAAGGATATGACCCGATCTCTGAAAAAAGTAGTAAGTCGGGTAACGACAGCGCATCCCTTTCTGTAATCCATGAAGTTTGGGAAACTGCTCAAAAGGCGGCTTCTAATGTATTAGATGGCTGTACGCTCAAGGATTTATGCGATCAACAACGCCAACGTCAAATTGCGACAACCATGTATTACATCTAAAAAGAAAGGACGGCGCGAAGCGCCGCCCTTTCTATGATAAAAGCCACGCTTTACGTAGCTTTTATCAAAAATTTGGGTTTGCATTATGATCAGGATAGGCGGTGCGCCGCGCCGCCTATCCTGACTTCTAGATTATCAAACTTTGTAAGGTAGGAATAAATGATGGGTAAGAAATAGCCGCAGACTCGGCACGATTGATAGAGGTTTTACCTTTAGCAACTAAAGCCGCGATCGCCAAACTCATTGCCACTCGATGATCGTTATAGCTGTCAACTTCCGCCCCCACCAGAGATTTACCACCGACAATCGACATCCCATCTGGAAGTTCCGTAACATTCGCTCCCATTTTCGTCATTTCCTTGACCATCGCCACAATGCGATCGCTCTCCTTGACCCGCAACTCAGCAGCATCTTCGATGGTAGTAGTTCCTTCTGCACAACTAGCCGCGATCACCAAAATCGGAATCTCATCAATTAGTCTCGGAATTACCGCACCACCAATTCGACAAGCCTTGAGATTAGCAGAGCGCACTCTCAAATCAGCAACAGGTTCACCTGTAACTTCCCGTTGATTCTCATAGATAATATCTGCACCCATCTCAGCAAGAACTTCGAGGATGCCTGTACGGGTTGGATTAATGCCGACATTCTCAATTACCAAATCAGAGTTGGGAACGATGGATGCAGCCACTAACCAAAATGCGGCTGAGCTAATATCCCCAGGAACAGTTACCTCCTGACCAACTAGTTTTGCTCCTCCCTTAATGCCCACTGTATTCGTATCAAGATCAAGGCTCACTTTTGCTCCGAAAGCAGCTAACATTCTTTCACTATGATCACGGGATCTTTCTGGTTCCGTGATCACCGTTTCCCCATCAGTCATTAATCCTGCCAGCATAATGCAAGACTTGACCTGTGCCGAAGCTACAGGTGACTGATAGTGAATTGCTTTGAGATTTTGTCCAGAAATCGCTAGAGGTGCTCTTGCTCCATTCTCCCGTCCCCAGATATTTGCTCCCATTTGACGTAAAGGATTGACGACACGAGACATGGGGCGCGATCGCAAGGAATGATCACCTGTGACCGTAAAAAAGCGATCGGGGTGACTGGCAAGAATCCCTAACATCAACCGAAACGTCGTTCCCGAATTACCAGCATTTAAAACATCTAGAGGCTCCTTGAGGTTTCCCAAACCGATGCCCTTCACTGTTACCAATTCCGAGTTGAGTTCTGAAATTTCTGCCCCCATAGCCGAAAAGCAAGCTGCTGTACTACGCGGATCTTCGCCTAGCAATAAACCTCGAATTGTTGTCTCGCCTTCCGCTAGTGAGCCAAGCATTAACGCTCGATGCGAAATCGACTTGTCTCCTGGGATCGTGATTCTTCCTTGTAAACCTTGCGGCAATTGGTTTGCATCAATGTTGAGGAGATGATGAGTTTGAGTAGTGTCGAGGTCAATCATGTTAGAGTCAGTTAGCAATTAGTATTAGATTAAGACAAAATCAAGGCAAATTTAGACTTATATCAACGTAACCACTAGCTTTTTATGAATCCCACTGAGCCAAATTCTGCTGATTTAGATGCGATCGTCACTGATAGTCTCCCTGACAGAGACAAACCACCTCAACCGCCACAGACAATAGGAACATTTCTTGATCGCCTCTACGGGACGCTGTTTTTACCGCAAGTTACCTTTGAACAACTCGGAACAAACCCTAACTTTGTCCAAGCTGCGATCGTCATTGCTTCGGTAAATACTCTGGAAACCTTACGTCTTGACCAAGTTGTAAGTTATAGGGTCATCTGGTCAGTGGTTAGTGGAATTATTGGTTGGTTATTTTTCACTTTTCTCCTCAAACAATTAGCCAATGTTTTTCAAAAAAACGTCGAAATGCGTGAATTGCTTACTTTAACAGGTTTTGCTAGTTTACCTTGGCTCTTTATGGCTCCTGCATTGAGTCTACCGCCACGATTGCGATTCTTCGCAGCTATTCTAGTGATGATCTGGTTTATCATCTGGCAAGTATGGAGCGCATCAGTAGCAATGGGCATTAAAATCTGGAAAACTTTAGCGATCGTACCTCTAGCAATATTTGGTGGTATTGTTACCCTAATTTGGTTAGGCAATACTTTAAAGTTAATACTAAGTATTAGTCTGTAACATGCAATCTTTGGTCAGCTAAAAAATAATGAATTCATTTTTCACTTTCGTCGAACTGACGTTATGTTAAGTAGGAGACTTCTCAAACACACTCTTACTGGGTTCGGTTTTAAATTCACAAAAGTGTAGTCGCACTTTTGTGAATTGGGATACAGCATATTTACGCTTTAAGGGATATTAAAGAAACTTTGAAAGTGTTGCGAGGCAACACTTTCAAAGTTTCTTCTGGGTTGTAAGTTAACGCAAAGCACTGTAATTTGTGCTTTTACAGAAAAAATCAGAGATCTGGTCTCCCTGCTATTTACGTTTGTCAAGCCTACAGTGAACAAAGTAGCAATTCTCATTATAAAAATCAGTTTTTTGAAAGCCCACCGTTGGCGGGCTTTCAAAAAACTGATTTTGGTGTTTCCAGCGTCGAAGGCGCTGGAAACACAAAAATCGGTTTCATAATGAGAATTGTTGGAACTATGGCGATTAGTCTTAAAAAAAAGATCAAGAACCTCCCTCAAAAAACGGTAGTCCTGAAAAGGAAATGGTTTATTTTAGTGGGATGGGCGGTCCTTCGCGCCGCCCATCCTTACCTATTTAGCACTACCCGACAAAGAAGTTCTTGGCTTAACAAAAGTAACGTGTGGCTTTAGGACTGTCACATGATTTAAGCTGCTTTTGCAATTACAGTGCGGTGGCGTGGTGAATTCGCTGTGATGATGGGAGCCTCAAACCCTGCGGCGACTAGTTCAGAAGCTAGATCAAAGGAAAAATATTGATCGAGATAAGGTTCTGTACTTTTGAGTAGAGTCAAAATATAGGGAGGCATTTTGACATAAATATCTGAATAGGGATTCATATCCATAAGGGTGAAGTAACCATTAGGACGCAAAACACGGCGAATTTCATGGAGAATTTGGCGCGTTGCATCTTGAGGTAGTTCATGGAATAGCAGAAAACAGGATACAAAATCAAAGGAACCATCTGGTAATCCTGTATGCTCAGCAGTGGCATGAATCCATTGCACTTGTCCATTTTCAACCAATTCAGGATGTTTGGTGCG
>JBJTVM010000332.1:0-7852 GCA_046081205.1 Pseudanabaena sp.
GCTTCTTCAATCAATTCCTCAGTGCAGAAAGTCGCAGTACTAAAGCCACCAAATCTCTGGACAGTACTTGCTCGCATCCGCACATTGGGAGCAGGAAACCAAAATCGCTCATAGGAACTCATGGAAGGATATTCAGTAATCAAGACAAGTGCATCTTCGTCATCGATTTCGTAACAGCCGATTACAGGCATAATTTCCGCATAGCCACGTTCTCTTAAAAGCTTGCCTTTGCGACCTGTCTCATCATCTGGTACAAGCGCAAATACAGTTTCGCCTGAGTGGTTTTCATCATCTTCTTTATCCCATGCCATAGTTCCATCCCATTTGACATAGGCTCCACCAATCGCCGTGGCTGGATCAAATTCGTGCATTTGGCAGATTTCAATTACCTTTGGATCGTCAGCATTCAGAGGATTAACATAAATTTCTGAGCCACCTTTTTCAGCACGACGAAAGGCGAGGTGATGTGTGGTGCGTTGTGATTTCCATTTGCCTGCACTTTTTTGGAAGAATTCTAAAGCATTCATAATTAATTAAGATGATTAAGATGATATTGATAAAAAATTTTTAAAATCGAATTGAGAAATCTAATATAGGAACTGAGTATCTGATTATTCAGCCTTAGAACCAGACAGTAAACCTTTGAGATTTTGCCAAAAGCCCTTTTTAGAAGCTGTTGCTGCATCTTCTATCTTTGGTGTGTCAGTTGCCAAATCAGGCATTTTAAAATCAATTAGCAAAACAACTCTAGTGCGATCGCCTCGGTTCCAAGCTTCGTGCTCAGCCGTATCATCAAACACTAGACACTTTCCCTCTTGCCAATCTTGCACTTGATCGCCAACTCTCAAGCTACATCCATCACAGCCCACTAAACCCAAGTGACAGCGCAAAACCCCATCAGGATAGCCAGTATGAGCAGCAATATGTGTACCTGGAAGAAGCGAGGAAAACCCCGCAGTGACCATATTCGGGATTTTATCGACCAGCTTAGTTGTTTCTGGACAAATTTGGCAATTTTTATTGAGTTTCATCCCAAAAGCATATAAGCCAAAAGTTTGCCATCCTTTACCATAGAGATGCTTTTCTGGCCAATCAAGAAAGTCTGTACGGCTAATTTGCTCTAGTTCTTGTTTTATAACTTGCCAATTTGTCTCTAAGGTTTGCGTAAATTCATAATCTAAGGGATTTTTAAACATGGATTTACTTACCTCCAATTCCCCATTGCTTGAGTGTACGAGAGGCGAGAATTTTCAGAGAATTTAAAATAGTTTTAGCGATCTCGACTGGGCCACCCACACGGCTCAAAACTTTAACCGAGAAAACTACCCATTCCCAACCACGACCAATCTCCACTAAAAGAGAAGGACGCTGATTGTTAGATTCAGAATTAGAATCAGGATCTGTAGGATACATATGAGTTGTTTGTATGCTTGGCTATATGCTTTCTATGCGTAAGTTTACTACCGAAAACATTACAAATATCCATACTTAAGTACTAAATTTTTTACCCATGCCGATCGCCTTTGCACGCTTAGGTGTTTTCACAACTGCAATTCCAGTTATCGAAAAATCGGCTTCATTGATGTGATCAGCCATGCCAGGAATCAGGAACTGCATGTTCTTAGTGAAGTTTTTAGTCCACATTTTCAGCAGTTTTTCTTTAGCATCTTCATTCACATGGATATTTTTATCTTGATCAATCATGACCATAGCCACCTCTTCGTCCCTTACGGTGAGTACAATAGCAAGGTTTTCCCCATCAGCCTTTAGTCCTTCATACCATTCATCAATATGCTCTACTAGCTTGTTTTGATAAAGCGCTAGAGACATAGGTTCGTCTTGCAGTAAGGCTTTTCGCAATGCTCTTGATATTTCTCTGGTTCCCATCGATATTATTGAGCCTATCAGTACTTATTAGATTCAATACTAGTTGCAGCGCTCCTTACCGTCAAACTCACAAGGGAATGGTAGCGCTTCGCGCCACCATTCCCGTCTACTTACAGCGCTTCGTGCTCAAACCCAAACCAAGAAAAATTTTTGAAAGTGTTGCTTTGCAACACTTTCAAAATTTTTCTTGTGGTTCGTTTGATCGGTAATTGTTGTAGTTCACAAATATTTAAAATCTCGACACAGATCTTGTCGTGATAATAAGTCATACCAATTTACAAAAGTGTCGTCCCACTTTTGTGAATTCAAAGCCAAACCCTGTAAGGGTTTTGAAATCACAAAATGGCGTAGCCATTTTGTGATTTGGTATAACGTCAATTCGACCAACGCTCAAAATGGTAAAAATCTCACTTTCATTTTTACCATTTTGCGCCATTTGCGCCACGCTTTGCGCGGCGCAAATGACTATATCGAATTCATGTTTTATTAACCAAGTTTATTAACTATGATTAACAATCCTCAGCCTACCGATATTTTCACAGATATTTTAATTCTGTCGAATGGTCCTGGGGAGTTAACAACATGGGTATATCCTTTTCTCAAGGCTTTGCAACTCGAGCAGCAGCGATCGCCTGAAGCCCAAGCGAAAACCCGCATCTCGATCGCCCTCTCGCCTGATCAGAATGCCAGTGGAAGTGAGTCACAACTCGCTCAAAGCTTTCCTAATGTTGATCGGGTATTGCCACAGGATCAGTTTTTTGATTTTTTGTTGTGGGGACGAACCCCTAAATGGGATTGGGCGAAGCAAGGGATTGTGATTTTTTTAGGTGGAGACCAATTTTTTACGATCGTGATCGCCAAGCGGCTAGGTTACAAAACTTTAATCTATGCAGAATGGGAAGCAAGATGGTATCGCTGGGCAAATTTATTTGCTGTACGTAATCAAGCGATCGTCGATAAGCTCCCAGTAGAATTTCGGCAGAAAGCAACTGTAATCGGAGATTTGATGGTTGATCGGGTAGAACCAAAGTCAGTTAGTGATTCTGGCTCTATCTTACGCATCTGCTTTATGCCTGGTTCCAAAGGACATAAATTACAGATTGGCGTGCCTTTAGTGGTGGCGATCGCCGATATCCTCAAGCAAAAGCGTCCTGAACTGGAATTAGTAATTGCCCTAGCTCCAACAACTACCCCAGAGACTCTAGCTCAGTATGCTCAAAATAGTTTTCCTACAGCTGATAGTGAGGCAGCAACCGCAACTTTGATCGATGAGAATTTAGTAACTACCAAAGGCACAGAAATTCAGATTCATCGTGAGTTCCCAGCCCATGCCCTCATCCAAAGCAGTCAACTCTGCATCACAACTGTTGGCGCAAATACTGCCGAGCTAGCAGCCCTCAGGCAACCAATGATCGTCCTATTGCCCACTAATTTGGTAGATATAAAGGTGGGGTGGGATGGAATTGTCGGTTTACTTACTACTGCACCGATTTTGGGTAAATTTCTGAGAGTTTTAATTAATTCTACCTTAATTGCCCAAATTCAAAAAAAAGGTCAGTTGTTAGCTTGGCCGAATATATGGGCAGGTACAGCGATCGTGCCAGAATTTTTAGGAAATTTGACTCCAACCCAAGTTGCTAAGGAGATCTTATTTTATCTTGATCATCCTGATGAACTAGATAAAATGCGCGATCGCTTAAAACAAGTATGTGGAGAATCAGGAGCAGCCACAAAGCTAGCGAAAATGGTGATAAAAGCTCTTTCAAAAAAATGAAGTACCGCACTCCGTGCGGCACTTCAGGAATAAAAAAAGCCTCGTAATACAAGGCTTTTTTTGGGTTTTAGCTAGCTGCGACAGTAGGGGGATAACAGACATTTGTACCACCTAGCCCGCAATAGCCACCTGGATTTTTGGCGAGATATTGCTGATGGTAACCCTCAGCATAATAAAACTCACTAGCATCACGAATTTCTGTCGTAATGCCCTGCTTCATCCCTGAAGCCTTAAGAGCATCCTGATAAACTTCTCGCGAATCTTCCGCAAGTTTGCGTTGGACATCGTTGTATACGTAAATACCTGATCGATACTGCGTACCCTTATCATTGCCCTGTTGCATTCCTTGGGTAGGGTTATGAGATTCCCAAAAAACCTTAAGTAAATCAGCATAACTAATCACCTTGGGATCGAATACGACCAACACAACTTCATTGTGTCCTGTCATGCCCGAACAAACTTCCTCATAGGTTGGGTTAGGAGTTAGCCCTGCAGCATAACCTACCGCAGTTACATATACTCCTCTCTGTTGCCAAAACTTACGTTCTGCTCCCCAAAAACAGCCCAAACCAAAAACAGCGGTTTCCATACCTTCGGGAAAAGGTGGTTTCAAGGCATTCCCATTTACAAAATGGTGAGGCGTTGTAGGAATTGCTGAATTTCTTCCTTTAAGAGCTTCAGAAGCTGTTGGAAGTGTTAACTTTTTGCCAAGTCCAAATAACATATATGTATTTATCTAACTAAAAAAAAGGGGCTTTAGCCCCTAGTCTAATTCATAGATTTAGTGGTTTTAGGATTGACCGCTAAATACAAGAAAACGGTCAATCTTAAAATCCAGCGAATCATCATAAATGGTAAGTTTTTCAGGCTTACAACGCTTGATTGTAATAGCTAGCCCCTTAGAACCTTCTGCTTCCAAATCTTCGATATAACCGAGTTTGGCAGATTCAGCCTCAGCCTCACTAACAAAAGGGCCAAAGTAATAGGTGCAATGAGGTGAATCGGTAACAATTTCGATCCACACAGCCAAACTAAATGTTTCGAGAATTGATGTAAAAATGTTCTTAAACAAAATACCACCCATGATTTTACAAAACTAAAGTGAATGGTTTCGATGAGTTAAAAAGATTTAGATCTAAATTTCTTATTTATTTGATATAAATTAGAAAATGGTGAATCTATGTGTCTTTATTTTTTCTTCCATATCTTTATATAACTTAAAACATGGCTTCAAGACAAATTGTTCAGGTTTAACGTATTAACCCAGCGTTGTCTGAAAATCTCGTACAGAGCCATTCCTGTGGCTACAGATGCATTCAAGCTTTCCACTTTTCCATCTAAAGGTATAGAAACAAGGAAGTCACAGTTTTTTTGAACCGAGAGGCTAAGCCCTTCATCTTCTGCTCCAATCACTAAAGCGATCGCCCCTGAAAATTTGGTTTTGTGGATAGGTTCGCTTGCCCCTGCCATAGTTCCATAAACCCAGAATCCTGATTCCTTAATTTTTTCAAGGGCGCGATTGAGATTGACAACACGAGCGACTGGCAAAATCTCTAAAGTTCCAGCAGCGACTTTGGCAACGGTGGCTGTAATTCCTACTGCACGACGCTGTGGGATTACTAAGGCTTGCGCTCCGAGTGCCGCAGCACTTCGGATAATTGCTCCCAAATTGTGGGGATCGGTGATGCCATCAGCGATTACAATTACTGGCTGAGTGGATTTTTCCTTAGCTTGGACAATCAACTCATCAAGATCAGCATATTCGTAAGCAGAAACTTGAACGGCGATACCTTGGTGTCTGCCATTGTCTGTAATGCGATCCAGTCTTGTATTATCGACTTCATCAACGACGGCTCCTGCGGCCTTGGCTTCATCAATTAGGGGTAAAAAATCTGGTGCATAACGCAATCTTGCCGTTACCCAAACACGATTAATACTGCGATCGCTTTGTAATACAGCTTCAACTGCATGACGGCCATAAACAATGTCAGGATTTTCAGGATTATGAACGGGTGGCACAATTCCCAGTTCACCATCGGGATCAACATTACGTGAGACGAGCGGCAAAGAGCGCCGCTCAAAGTTGGGAACTTTGTGATCGCCGAAGTTGCGATCGCGGTCAAATTTACGATCAGGACGATCACCGAAATTACGCTCACTTATACGTTCAGAACGTTCAGGACGTTCGCCACGATCAAACTTTTTATCGCTGAACTTTTTATCGCTGAACTTTTTGTCACCAAACTTTTTATCGCCAAATTTCTTTTCGGCGAATTTGTCACCAAACTTTTTGCCAAGGGGCTTGTCAAATTTGCGCTCAAACCTCGGTTCAGATGATGAGTCACCACGCTTTTCAAAAGGCTTGTCAAAACTCTTCTCGGGACGACGATCTGTGTACTTGTCAGAGTACTTGTCAGATTTACCTGCGTATCCTGAGTATTTAAAAGAGTCCGAACGATTGTCAGATCGCTTGTCAAAATTTCTGTCTGTACCTCGATCTGACGATTTGTAAGGCTTATCAAAGGATCTCGCAGTTTTTTCTGAACGGCTATCGGATCGGCTATCAGAGCGTTTGTCGCTATATTTGCTATTGCTGCGATCGGATCTGCTGTCAGAGCGGTTATCAGATCTCTTATCGGAATATTTATCAAAGGACTTTTCGGAGCGCTTCTCGTAACTCCTCTCTTTGTCTCGGTCAGAATTTTTGTCGGATTTAGATTTCAGTCTGGGTTGCATTGTCATAGCGGCACTGGGTTATCGATGTGGCTAAGTAGCTGTGTGAAAATTTGGTCAAGGCGATCGCGATCGGTTAAGTAAAGATAACCAATCAAAGCTTCAAATCCTGTGGCACTTTGGTAAATTTTGGGATCAACTTTACGTGGCGTAGATCCCGCAGCATTGCGTCCACGTCTTACGAGATCGGACTCAAAGTCTGTGAGATCGATTGTTTCAAGAAGTTTTGCTTGTTGCTCGGCTCTAACTTGACTAACTACAAGTTGGTGATACTGTTTTGCGGTGCGTGGCGGGAGTAAATAGTGCAACCGCATTTGCATTTCATAAACAGCGTCTCCTATATAGGCAAGAGCCGAGGCTGGTATCTCAGCAATATTGTCAACTGTTGGGCTAAGAGACATTACAAAAGAATGCCATTACAGAATAATTAGGTTAATTAGTTTGTATGTAGACAAAATGTTTAGACATTCAACATTTACATTTATTTCAGACAAGTATGGGCAGACGTAGCCTGCCCATACTTGTCTATAAATTTTATCTTATCTACATTGTATAGCAGTTTTCTATCAACAGAACCATAAGAAATTTTAAAAGCATTGCTAAGCAATGCTTTTAAAATTTTTCTTCGTTCGGGTTTAAGCGCAAAGAACCGTAGCTTGATTTTGACTAAGCTATGACAATATCAAAGCCAACAGAGTTATTCATCCTATGCCAAAGAAAAATCTAAGTTTAGAAAATTTACCCCACGTAATTTTTTTGATTATCTGATTAACTTTTTTGAAAAACTGGTTACAAAGTTTAGCTCAAGTGATTAGTTAATCTAAGCCTAAGTTATTAGGTTGAAATTTTAGATTGGTTGTTAAAGTGAGCAATTGACTTTGATTAGCTTTTTTTAGTCTGGTCAAGCTTGGCTAGAGCTTCATCAATTGATGTTTGTAGTGATAAGAACTGATCTAGACGAACCAATTTGACAGTTTGGGTGACTCTTGCATTGGTAATAATCTGAAGAGTACCACTCAAAGTTTGAGTTTTTTTTGCCATTTGTACTAAAACCCCAAGTCCAGAGCTATCGACAAAATCAATGGTTGACAGATCTAGTATCACGTTGGTAGGCCCATCTTCGACGCATTTACCAATTACCTTTTTAAAGGCTGGCTCAGAAAAAGCGTCTAGAAGACCTGTGAGGCGGATCAATTGATAGGTGTCCTTGACTTCGCGGCTTCCTCGTAAACTCACAGTCAGGGTTAGCGGTTCAGGAATAATGACCTCCAAGCGGTGCGAACGTACCTTAATTTGCGGATGTATTATATTTGCTTTCTCCACGCTTGTCCAGAAGATTGTTAAATTACCAGCAATTCTCATTGTTAAAATCGGTTTTTTGAAAGCCCGCCAACGGCGGGCTTTCAAAAAACCGATTTTGGTGTTTCCAGCGCCGAAGGTGCTGGAAACACCAAAATC
>JBJTVM010000333.1:0-4053 GCA_046081205.1 Pseudanabaena sp.
TGGCTTAAAAACCACTGAAAATTTTGAAAGTGCCGCGAAGCGGCACTTTCAAAATTTGTTATTCTAAATACTGTGCCATAAACACCCCAAGCAAGTTTTAATAGTAGCTAACTCATCAGTCAAGATCCACCGCAATGACCACAACGCCGATCGCACCCAAACTAAATGCAACATCCACACTCATCAATCGTCCCGATGCATTAGGGCGGTTTGGGATTTTTGGAGGCAAGTATGTCCCCGAAACCCTCATGAGCGCTCTTACTGAGCTAGAAACCGCCTTTTATCATTACAAAAATGATCCAGATTTTAACAGCGAGTTAGATGGCTATTTGCGGGACTATGTGGGAAGACCCAGCCCTCTATATTTTGCAGAGAGATTGACACAGCACTATGGGACGGCTCAGATTTATCTAAAGCGCGAAGACCTCAACCACACAGGCGCGCATAAAATCAACAATGCACTTGCTCAAGTTCTCCTTGCGATCCGTATGGGCAAAAAACGGGTAATTGCCGAGACAGGTGCAGGACAGCATGGTGTGGCTACAGCGACAGTTTGCGCTCGCTTTGGGTTAGATTGTGTAATTTATATGGGTGTACAGGATATGGAGCGTCAGGCTCTAAATGTCTTCCGTATGAAGCTTATGGGTGCAGAAGTGCGTCCTGTTGAGGCGGGTACGGGCACGCTCAAGGATGCCACATCTGAAGCAATTCGTGACTGGGTAACTAATGTAGTCGATACCCATTATATTCTTGGTTCCGTTGCAGGTCCCCATCCTTACCCGATGATTGTGCGCGATTTTCATGCGGTAATTGGTAAAGAAAGCCGCCGTCAAAGCCAAGAGAAATGGGGTGGTTTGCCAGATATTTTGTTGGCTTGCGTAGGTGGTGGCTCCAATGCAATGGGACTATTTCATGAATTTGTCGATGAGCCAAGCGTCCGTTTAATTGGAGTGGAAGCCGCAGGTAAAGGAACAAATACCGAGTTTCATGCTGCAACCCTAACCCTTGGACGGGTCGGCGTATTACATGGTGCAATGAGCTATTTATTGCAAGATACTGAGGGACAGGTACAGGAAGCCCATTCCATTAGCGCTGGTTTGGATTACCCTGGGGTTGGGCCAGAGCATAGCTATCTGAAGGATTTAGGTCGCGCAGAATATTACAGTGTCACCGATCAAGAAGCTTTAGATGCATTTCAAAGACTCTCTCGTTTGGAAGGAATTATTCCCGCTTTGGAAACATCCCATGCGATCGCCTATCTCGAAACGCTCTGCCCACAGTTAACCCCTGATCAACGCATTATCATTAACTGCTCTGGTCGTGGTGATAAGGATGTAAATACGGTAATTCAACATTTACATCTCTAAGCCATCTCTAAGCAATATCGTGCAATTGAAAGCGCCGCTTCGCGGCGCTTTCAAAGTTTTTCTGTAGGCGGACTTGATCACATGGCATCACATGGCAGATAGCCAACGTTCTGCTTCTAGAGCCGCCATACATCCAGTCCCTGCGGCAGTAATTGCTTGACGATATTCATGATCCTGGACATCACCACAGGCATAGATACCTTCGATATTAGTGGCTGTTGACTTGCCTTGAGTGACGATATAACCATTCGCATCAAGTTCTAGCTGCCCTACAAATAAATCAGTATTTGGAGTATGCCCGATCGCATAAAAAAGCCCACCCACTGCTAAATTACCTTCCTCATTAGTAGCAGCATGGCGAATTTTTACCCCTTTTACAATCTCTTCACCATAAACATCAATAGGAATAGATTGCCAATGCACAGTAATTTTCGGATGATTGAAGACACGATCCTGCATAACTTTACTGGCTCTCATGCGATCGCCGCGCACCAGCAAATGCACCTTCGAGCCAAATTTAGTTAAAAAAATTGCTTCCTCTGCGGCTGTATCTCCACCACCAACTACTGCTAACTCTACTCCTCGAAATATGGGAGCAGCACCATCACAAATAGCGCAAGCGGAAATGCCCCGATTCCAGTATTGTTTTTCACTTGGTAAATTGAGCCTTTTGGCAGTCGCCCCTGTAGCAATGATCACGCTTTTAGCTTTGACTTCCTGAGAAGTTGACTGGATCGTAAAAGGATAATTGCTAAAATTAACAGCGGTGACATCTTCCATCACTAATTCTGTACCACAATTGTTAGCTTGCTCCTTCATATAACTCATCAATTGTGGACCCATTACACCTGTAGGGAATCCAGGGAAATTTTCTACTTCCGTTGTCGTCATTAATTGCCCCCCAGGAATTCCACCCTTTTGGAATCCTTCAAATACAAGGGGATTAAGGCTAGCGCGTGCAGCATAAATTGCGGCGGTATAGCCTGCGGGTCCTGAGCCAATGATCACTACATTTCTAATCGACATAATAACTTTGATGATAAGATTTGAAACTTTAGATTTAGCAATTCTCATTATAAAAATCAGTTTTTTGAAAGCCCTTTGAATGTAGGCTTTCAAAAAACTGATTTTGTTATTTCCAGTCCCTTCGGCACTAGAAATAACAAAATCAATTTCATAATGAGAATTGCTGTTTTAGACTACAGTAAAACCTAAAAGATGCATTTCTCTAAAATGCATCTTTTAAGTTTTATATACTGACAAAATTGGTGGCAGATGTAAAACTTAACCCGACTAGACTGATGAGTATATCTGCTTAATTAAGATAAATTTCGCCATGCGTGACAAAATATATCGTATCTAATTGATTTTTATTGGATAATGCGATAATACTTTCAAAAATGAAGCTACACCACCTCTAAATCGATTTTAGATCGATAAAATTATGGACATTAAGCTCATCAACATCGGCTTTGGTAACATTGTTTCGGCAAACCGAGTTGTAGCGATCGTTAGCCCTGAATCTGCTCCTATCAAGCGTATCATTAGTGATGCACGTGAACATGGTAAGTTAGTCGATGCTACCTATGGGAGACGCACAAGAGCCGTAATTGTTACAGACTCTAGTCATGTAGTTCTATCTGCTATTCAACCTGAAACTGTCGCCAATCGTTTTGTCATCAGTAAAGAAGGCGCAACAGACTAAACTAATTTATAGCAATTACAAAGCAAACAAACCACAAGAGATTTTTTGAAAGTGCTGCTCTGCAACCCTTTCAAAAAATCTCTTGGCTTGATCCTCATAAAGCTATTTAAAAAATTTTACTTTACAGAGTTTTTTAAATATTTTTTTAAATATTTTTTAAATATATAGCTGCCATCACTTTTATTAAGACAAAATCAAAAAACAAGCAGAGAAAAGTGACACTTCTCTACTTGATTTTTACAGCTTATTTAGGGTTTGTGTAATACAGAGGAAGTTTGAAAAAGCCTGCTTCGCAAACTTTTTCAAACTTTCTCTGGGTTTTGAGAAAGTATAAAGCGCTGTATGTCCTAAAGCGATTGGCAACAGTTATAATGTGAATCTGATGAAGGCTCAAATTGCTATCAGATCTATCTCTACGAGGGAATTACGAAACGTTGGGTGAAGATAACTTAAGCATAGGTAAATTAATTGTGGTCACGGGACCAAGTGGTGTCGGTAAAGGCACTCTATTACAGAAGCTACTTGAACGTTATCCCGATCGCATTCTCTTTTCGATGTCAGCAACCACTCGATCGCCTCGTGCAGGTGAAGAACATGGTCGAGAATATTTCTTTTGGGATCGGGCTGAATTTGAACAGAAGCGCGATACAGATGAGTTTTTAGAATGGGCTGAATATGCGGGAAATCTCTATGGCACACCACGTAAACCGATTGATCAGGCGATCTCTCTAGGTCAAATTGTTCTGCTGGAAATCGAACTGGAAGGAGCGCGGCAAGTAGCGCAGTCTTTCCCCAGCGCCAAACGAATTTTTATTGCCCCACCTTCGATGGAAGTATTAGAAAGCCGTTTACGCGATCGCAGTACTGATAGTGATGAACAAATTATCAAACGCTTGCACCATGCCAAGCTGGAAATAGCAGCAGCAGATGAGTTTGATATCACAATCATCAATGATGATCTAGAAATTGCTTTGCAGCAAC
>JBJTVM010000334.1:0-4357 GCA_046081205.1 Pseudanabaena sp.
AATACGAAACTAAATAGGTCTTGGAGAAGCTATCTTACCCTCATTGCTGGGGAACAATAGGCTTAAGTCCATTGTCTGTGTGTTAAGTGACAGTTAACGAAATTTCGATCCGTATAATTACTTATTAAATATGTTTATGGGTATACAAAAGTACACATAACATAAGCTAAGATCTGAGGCATAAATATTTTTGTGGTGTGATCGTAACGTTTTTAAAACGTTTTAAAGGAAGTATGAGCCAACAAACTGAAGCCCTAACCAAAGAGATTTCTACATTGAACGTAACCGCTAAAAAGTTATATTCCGAAGAAGTTCAAGCCGAACTGGCGGAATTGCAGTCTGATATCGATGTTCTTTTCCAGCAATTACAAAGTTTGAGCCGTCAACGCCTGACCGCAGTAGGGAGTGCTCAGTAGTGATTGCCATACAAAACTCCTCACACACTCTTACCCCTGAGACCACCCTCCGCGACATCATCAAAACTATCCCTGCTGAATACTTTGAGAAAAAACCTCTCAGAGCTTGGCTAGGTGTGTTGTTTTCCTTAACGACCGCCGCGCTTGGTTATGCCAGCATTGCTTTTTCTCCTTGGTATTTATTACCATTTGCTTGGATTTTTACGGGTACGGCTCTAACTGGCTGGTTCGTAATTGGTCATGACTGTGGACATCGTTCCTTCTCCAATAAAATTTGGGTTAACGATCTTGTAGGACATATCGCTTTCCTACCATTGCTCTTCCCTTTTCACGGTTGGCGCTTCAAGCATGATCACCATCATCAACATACTAATAAGATGGGTGAAGACAATGCTTGGTATCCTTTTACAGTTGAAGAATACGAAGAAGGCAAAGGTTTGGTCTCTGGAGTATATCGCCTAATCCGTACTCGCTATTGGTGGATAGGTTCGATTATTCATTGGGCAAATCTGCATTTTAACGCCAGCCTCTATCAGGAGCGTCAGCGTGATCAAGTTAAGTTTTCCTACCGTTTGGTTATCGCTTTTGCGGCGATCGCCTTTCCAATTTTGATTTACACCACTGGCTTCTTAGGATTTATCAATTACTTTTTGATGCCTTGGTTGGTTTATCACTTTTGGATGAGTACATTCACGATTGTCCACCACACGATGCCCGATATCCAGTTTAAAGATAAGGATAAATGGCAGGCTGCAGCCGATCAGTTAACGGGAACTGTTCATTGCGTCTATCCTGCTTGGGTTGAATGGCTATGTCACGATATTAATGTGCATGTGCCTCACCACGTTTCTACTGGTATTCCTTCGTACAACTTACGTCTAGCCCATAAGTCTCTTGATGAGAATTGGGGTCAGTATATGTATAAGACTAATTTCTCTTGGGAATTGATGAAGGATATCGGCGATCGCTGCCATATCTATGATTCAGAGAAATGCTACAAAACCTTTGCTGAAGTTGATGCTAAATCAGTTTAGCTAGCATTAAGTTTAAATTACAAAAAAAGAGATGTTGCTTGGCAACATCTCTTTTTTTTGTTCAGTGCTGCGCAAAGCACAGCACTGAACTTCTCTAGATTTTTGATGGCGCGACTTCGCCGCGCCATCAAAAAAATTGGTTCCTCATTGTACGGCAAAGCCTTATACCAAAGCACAAAATGGCTACGCCATTTTGTGCTTTCAAAACCCTTAAAGGGTTTGGTTTTTAATTCCCAGAAGTGTAGCCACACTTCTGGGAATTGGTATTAATGCTATTGCGCGATCATGTTTCATGTTGTAGTATGCATACTACAACATGAAATTAATACTATGCCTTATCAACAGTTAAATCTTTCAACGCCCAAATCTGTCTTGTCTTGGGCTGATCATGATCTAAGTCATGAAGAGACCAAAATGGCAAAGAATGTTGCCTCGTTGCCATTTGTGTTTAAGCATGTAGCCCTGATGCCTGATGTACATCTCGGTAAGGGTGCTCTCGTAGGTTCTGTGATTGCTACTAAAGAAGCGATCGTACCTGCGGCGGTAGGAGTAGACATTGGTTGTGGTATGGCAGCAATTAAAACTCCATTTTGCTATGAACAGCTAGAGGGTAAGCTTAAGCAAATTCGTCTAGAAATCGAAGCCGCTATTCCCGTAGGCTTTAATGACAATAAAGAAGTCGAAAAGCCAGTGTTGAATTGGCAAGGATGGCGAGAATTCCGCGAATTACATTCAGGAGTTCAACGTCTAGAAGGTAAAGCGATGAAACAAATGGGCTCTCTAGGTGGAGGTAATCACTTCATAGAGGTTTGCATAGATACAGATAATCAGGTGTGGCTAATGCTGCATTCTGGTTCTCGAAATATTGGCAATATGCTGGCTCAAAGACATATCGATACAGCCAAAAATCTCGCTCGGCTAGCGGAAAATTCTTTGCCTGATAAGGATCTTGCCTATTTTATTGCGGGTACTGCTGAATTCGCGGCTTATTGGCGAGATTTGCAATGGGCACAGGAATATGCACGTTTCAATCGCGATGTCATGATGGCAAGATTTAAGAAGATAGTCGAGAAGTTTGCTAGCGGCGGTAAGCCCGTGAAGCCTTTACTAACAGTGAACTGTCATCATAACTATGCCGAAAAAGAAACTCATTTTGGAGAAGATGTCTATGTCACTCGCAAAGGTGCAGTAAGAGCAAGAACTGAGGACTATGGTATTATCCCCGGCTCAATGGGAGCGAAGTCTTTCATTGTCAAAGGGAAAAGTAATGCCGAAAGTTATTGCTCCTGTTCTCACGGGGCTGGGCGATTGCTATCGCGGAGTAAGGCGAAGGATCAATTCACTTTAGATGACTTAATTCAGCAGACTCAAGGCATTGAGTGTCGCAAGGATACAGGCATCATTGATGAGATTCCTGCGGCGTATAAACCAATTGAGCAAGTGATGAACCAGCAATCCGATCTAGTGGAAGTAGTTGCGACTCTGAAGCAGATTGTCTGTGTAAAAGGCTAAGTCATTTGGGCGAAAATAACTCTCTGTTTACTTAGAAAATTATTCTTATCTGGTCACTCAAAAACTACATACTTTATAATTATTTTAGTGACCTAATATTTAGGATGATTGACGTGTGAAATTATCAGAACAAACGATATCAGCTCTTGGCTCTGTGATTACAGGAGATAAAGAATATTCACCTTACCGTAAGGGGTCAGAACTAGTTTCATTTTTCAACCAATTTGGTTTAAATGACATATACAACAGTAATTTCCCTTCACGTTGGCAATACGCGGAAGAGAAGTTGCGTGAGTTTAATGGTACGACGACAATGAAAGATATTTTGGTTAAGACTTTTGATCCTCTTCATTTTCTTAGAAAGGAAATTGATATTAAGGTTGCAGTCACTTACCTTAACCAATTTCTTGAATTTGACAACTATGAGATAAGACCTGTAGGAAAAAAATGGGAAGTCTATAAACTGGGGTTACCTCAAATTGAGTTGTCAAATCCTTATGAGAACTCAATTGAAATAACACATATCTTTATTGATGAACAAATTCAAAAATGTGACAAGAAACTTGCTGAAGGAGATTTTGATGGTGCAATAACTAATTCACGATCTCTAGTTGAAGCAGTTTTGACATCTATTGAAAAAGAGTTTGATCCCAATCCACCAAAGTATGATGGTAATCTTCCGAAGTTGTATAAAAGAGTTCAAAAACATCTAAATCTTTCATCTGATCAGGAAGGTCTTCCAGAGTGTTTGCGTCAGATTCTGTCTGGGTTAACAAGTATAATTTCTGGATTAGCCACTTTGCGAAATACAATGAGCGATTCTCATGTCATCTTATATAAACCGTTTGAACATCATGCAAGGTTAGCTGTTAATTCAGCTAAAACATTTTGTGACTTTCTATTTGAGACAAAAGAGTATCAAGCCCAGAAACAGAAAAATATTAATTTGTCATTAGAGGATACTAAATAATGAACGTATCAATTTCTATAGACTTTTCACAACTTAAAGCCGTAATTTCTCAATGCAATCTAGAGGAAAAATTAGAGTTATTGCAGTTACTAGAAAAAGACACATTTTCAGTACGGTTCAAAAAATTTTTGAAATCAGTTCAAACTGATGAACTTAGTTTAGAAGATATTACTAATGAAGTGGAAGCAGTAAGACAGGCAAATTATCATGCGTGATAATACAGTTCGTGTCGTTATTGACACCAATATTTGGATAAGTTTTCTTATAGGTAAAACTCTTTCTGGACTTAGTGAAGCTATTATTAGCGGTCAAGTAATTGTGCTATTCAGTAATGATTTATTTAGTGAGTTAATCGAAGTTTTAAACCGCCCAAAATTTAAAAAATATTTTTCAGCATCAGCTATTGAAGAATTAATTGCACTTCT
>JBJTVM010000335.1:0-3831 GCA_046081205.1 Pseudanabaena sp.
ATATCCCGATCATCTTTTTGAGTGCCTTAGATGATGTTTTTGATAAGGTCAAAGCTTTTAACCTTGGTGGTGTTGATTATATTACAAAACCTTTTCAAGTGGAAGAAGTCTTAATCCGTGTTAAACATCAACTATCACTCAAACTTGCTAAAATGGAAATCCGTCAACTCAATCAAGAACTCGAACAGCGAGTTAAGCAACGAACTGAGGAGCTAGAAAAAATTAATGCAGAATTACAAATAGAAATTACTGAACGTCAACTTATCGAAGATACCTTAAAAGTTAGTGAAGATCGTTTAGACAGTATTCTAGGTGCGATCGAAGATGTTGTTTGGTCTATGGATGAAACTATGTCCAAGACTTTCTATCTTAACGCGGCTGTAGAAAGAATCTATGGTTATCCAATGTCTGATTTCTTAGAAGATCATCATCTCTGGCTAAAGGTGATTCATCCTGAGGATCGCATTCGTGTTAGAAATGTTATGCTTACTCTCCTGAGCGCGGGCAGCTTTAAGGAAGAATATCGGATTTTACGTCGTGATTGCGAAGTTCGCTGGGTTAGCAATCAAGGACATTGTATTTATGATCGAGATGGCAATCTGCTCCGTATTGATGGCATAGTTCGCGATATCACCGCCCAAAAAAAAGCGCAGCAGCAACTAGTCCATGATGCGCTCCATGACGCACTGACAAATTTACCTAATCGCAATCTGTTCATGGAAAGGGTTAATCAAGCTCTCATTCACAGCAAACGAAATCCTCAATATCTGTTTGCGGTGATGTTTATCGATCTAGATCGGTTCAAGATGGTTAACGATAGCCTTGGTCATATCGTAGGTGACAAATTTTTGCAAGCGATCGCCAAACTATTGTCAAGTTGTCTACGAGGAGGCGATACTGTTGCCCGTCTCGGTGGTGACGAATTCACAATTCTGATTAACGATATGAGTGAATTTAGCGAGGCTGTGATTATAGCTGAGCGCATTCTCAATAAATTTTTACATCCAATCGAGATAGATAATCAAGCCATATTTGGCAGTGTGAGTATTGGGATTGTCATCAGTGAGCGAGAATATGAGACTGCTGATAATTTACTTAGAGATGCTGATATTGCGATGTATCGTGCCAAGTCTCTGGGGAAAGGAAGATACACGATATTTGATAAGGAAATGTATGAGCAAAATCTTAAGACGATTCAACTTGATAACGATTTGCGCTATGCCCTAGAACGCCAAGAATTTGAGCTACATTATCAGCCTATCATCCATCTACCCTCTGGGAAATTAGCTGGTTTTGAAGCACTAATCCGTTGGCACCATCCTGAACGAGGCTTAGTACCACCCATTGAGTTTATCTCCCTTGCCGAAGAAACGGGTTTAATTATTGCGATCGGTGATTGGGTTCTGCATCAAGCTTGTCAACAAATGCGTACTTGGCGCAGCCAATTTCTTGAAGCTAAGTCCCTTAAGATGAGTATTAATCTGAGTTGTCAGCAAATACGCGAAAAAAATCTGATCGAGAAACTAGATCGAGTCTTAGAGATATCAGGGTTAGATGGCAGCTTCCTCCGCCTAGAAATTACCGAAAGCTCAATGATGGATCAAAGTGAAGAAACGATCGCCAAACTAGAGGAACTACGCGCTCGCAATATTCAACTAAGCATTGATGACTTTGGACAAGGTTATTCTTCTCTCAGTTATTTACATCGCTTTCCCGTGAATGCCCTCAAAATCGATCGCAGTTTTGTGGAACTAATGAGCCTCGGCGGACAAAATCTTGCCATTATCCGCACGATTATTATTCTTGCCCATGCGTTAGATATGAGTGTGGTAGCAGAAGGTGTAGAAACTCGTGAACAAATGTCCATGTTAAAGCAATTGGGCTGTGAGTACGGTCAAGGCTATTTTTTCTCGCGTCCGCTCATTGCTGCTGCTGCCGAACAAATAATTAAAGACCAAAAGATATAGCTTTCACCACCTGTGGTCGCGCAAAGCGCCACCACTCACTTCTACGGTTAATGTCCTAAGCAAAACTTCCATTACTATATAATTAATACCAATTTACAGAAGTGTCGCCACACTTCTGTGAATTAAAAACTAAACCCTATGAGGGTTCTGAAAGCACAAAATGGCTACGCCATTTTGCACTTTGGTATAAAAAATAAAATTTATGCTCCTACATTTATCCACATGGCAAGAAGTTGAAGCCTACTTGCAACGATCGCAGGCGGTGATTATTCCCATCGGTTCCACTGAGCAGCATGGCCCCACGGGATTGATTGGCACAGATTTTATTTGTGCCGAAGCGATCGCTCGTGCGGTGGGCGAAGAAGCTGATGCTCTGGTGACTTCGACGCTGACTCTGGGCATGGCAGAGCATCACACAGGATTTGCAGGGACGATTAGCCTCAAGCCTTCGACATTGACCTTAGTGGTTCACGATGTAGTGCGATCGCTTGCCAAGCATGGATTTAAACGCTTTTTCTTCTTGAACGGACATGGTGGCAATATCGCCGTTCTCAAAACTGCCTTTACCGAAATTTATATTGAACTGCCAGATGTGCGCTGTCGGCTCGGCAACTGGTGGGCAAGTGGTGAAATTTATAAGCTAGTCAAAGAGCTTTATGGCAATCAGGAAGGCTATCACGCTACGCCGAGTGAAATTGCGGTGACGATGTATCTCTATCCTGATGCGATCAAAAAGGCGACACTTAGTGAATCTGTAAATAAAGATGGCCGCATCTATAGCCCCGAAGAATTTCGCAAACGCTACCCCGATGGACGCATGGGGTCAAACCCTGCCCTCGCCACTATCGATCATGGGCAACAACTTTTTGAAGTTTCCGTCAAGGAATTAGTCAGCCAGTACAACGATTTTATTGCTGAAATTTAAGGTTAAGCAAAATAGCCAGTCTTCGCTCTAAATCAAAGATTTTGGAGCAAGATTAAGTCATTTGCAGCAAAGCACAAACTCAACAATCGTTGTATGCTGTCAGCTTAAACATCAAAAGTACTTGCATTTCTGCATCATGCTTGATCGAGCAACCATAACCGTAGCCATTTCTTTATGTCCTGAAGAGGCTGTTTGTTATTTAGCGAGGGTATACACCACCCTAGTTATTTTCAACCCACCTGAATTTCTCAAGACTTCTACTGAAAGTAGAGTCTTGATTCATTCCCTTGGCTATCCCGATAATCCTGAATCGGCACATATCTGTCGGCAACTCATGGATGAGTTTGGCTTTGATACTGAAACTTTCCCTGCTTGTGCAATTCAAGGACTAGCGACGATTGCTTCGATATTTCCATGCGATCGCCATAATTTGGCTGTAGATTTTGAACTAGATCACCATCTGGACATTGCGCCCACTAGTCTGATCGATATTCAATCAAGGGTACAAGACCAAGGACAGGAAGCATGGTTAGTGCAACTCAAAGACACTTACTTTTTGCAAGAACCTATTTATGATGTTTTACCGCCAATGCACATTGCTACGGGGGATGTTTGGTTACCACAAAACACATCTCATACCGAAGATTTCCAAAATGCTCTCAGTCGAGATATTCTCCGCAGCAAGGTGTAATACAACGTGAGTTCGATATCACCATTTGCGGCGTGCTTCGCACACCGCAAATGGTGAAAAATGGTAAGAATTGCTTAGCAATTTTTACCACTTTTCGCTTTCGTCGAACGGGCGTTAATACAACAAAGGCATCGCAAAGCGATGTCTTTGTTGCTTAGAAACCTTTTAAGAATTGTAGTTTTTGCCCCCCTAGCCCCCAATTCTGGGGGGAACCATATTTAAGTCCTCCAGAATTGGGGGATTTAGGG
>JBJTVM010000336.1:0-2938 GCA_046081205.1 Pseudanabaena sp.
GATAACCTTTTTTGACATCCTTATATTTTCTCGTTTCTTTTAAGTGATATATCCCTGTTTCTTCTTCAACTTGAGCCATTGGAATAAAACTGACTTCACATTCATCATCAACGATAGGTTTTTTAGGATTGACATCACAAACATCCCCTAATTCAACCTCAATCCAATCTTCTCTCATCATCAATAACTTATCGCTCAAAATTCTGAAAATAATAGATTTATCTATAGTTGAATATCTTGCCAATCAAAAGCCTCAGTAAACAACGACAAATGACGCACATTAGTTGTCGCTACCACCACATAACGACTAGGAAACTCATCTCGCAATAATTGCCAATGAGCGCAAACAATCGCATCAACATCGATACCAGTCAAATTTGACATTGCCTGCCCCTGTAAACGCGATCTTGCCCAAATATCCGCAGCCTTAACCAACACTTGTGGAGAAACTGATATAAATTCAACAAATTCATGCAACTCATCTAGTGCAGTTAACGAATGCGATCGCCGCTCAAAACGCATCGCTTCAAGCACTAAATTACGTCTTACCTCATAATCACAAATATCTGAACTGACAACATATATACTCTTTGCTAACAAACTATACAGCCAATTCTCACACGCAATAACCTGATTATTCTTATTGGGATTGGACAATATACCAACCACACCAGAATCGAGAAATACAATCATAAATAAAGTTTGGCATCCACAGCGCGATCGCTATCAATGCTTACCTTAAATCTATCAAAAGCAACTTCCGCCTCTTGCATTTCCGATACTGTCATTTGTGCTAACAGATTACGTCTTTTTTCTAAAAATTTTTCTGCTAAATTAATTCGCGATGAACTATCCCACAGAGGATAATTTTTTAAATGAAGACGGAATAGCTCATTAGCAGTCCCTCTAACTTGTTCTTTTGCTAACATATCAAACCTCTTCAGCAAATATAAACATTATAAAAAGATACACCAAGCAAACTAGATTATCCATAGTAAAGCGTAAAGCCTTAACACAACTAAGCCTCGCGATTATCTTGTCTAGCCAATAAACGCGATCGCAATAGGCTCATATCAGTTTGAAAACCTTGTAACTTTTGCTTAACTATCGATTTAACTCCTAAATTGCAAATAGTAATTTTACAGGAAGTAACTAAGCCGCCAACGCCTCATTTAACTCCTCGATAATCTCACCCATGCGATCGCCAAAAAGCTGATACATCTTACCGACACCACCCTCCGCATCAAAAGGCGTATATTCCAAATCATCCACATCAATATGAAAACTTGACATAATATGTTCCTTCATCATCCGTAACCAGCGCATCTGCTCCTCCGTAAACTTCAACGCCCCCGCCTGCTTACCAAATACCCAATTCTGAAAATTGCGATCAATCGTCTTGTCATAGGGAGTCAGCGCACTATCAATTCCCGTCACCCGTCGAATTAGCGCCACTAGAGCCACCAACTCATTTTTAGGACTATCTACCCGCACATTTTCTAATTGCTTGTACGCATCCCAAACATAGGTCGGCGCTAACATCGGACGATCTGCCTTTAACTTCTCTAATAGCTCCTGCACCATCCGATAGGTTAACTCCCGTCGGCGATAGGGCTGATCGTAAAAGAGGCTCAAAGCCACGATTTCATCGCGATTTGCAGCAATGTAATCCGTAAAGTCTTGAATCATCGCGCTTGCCTTATCGACAGAAAAAGCATCAAACTCAGACTTCAAAATCCTATCCTGATTGATCGTATCGATAATCTGCTCATGCACCTTCCGCACATTCTCAAGATAAGTATTCAACTCACCATTAAAATTTGCTGAGGCAAGATCCGCTAACTGTGACTGCGCTTGTTTGTAGACAGACTCTTCTAAAGCAGGATTGCGATCGCCTACAGGTAAATTGTTGATCAAAGCCTCCGATCTTGTAGCGATCGCATCAGGATCGTAAGCCGTCAACAGATCCTTAACCACAGTATGAATATTCTTACCGCCCGTAAGCTCCGTAAATTTTACCTGCTCAGGTTCCGTTAGTTGTTTATCTAACCGCATCAATCGATTTGCCAAGGTCAAAAATAAATCCTCATCCTGCGCTCCCATCGTCACGGCTCCCAATAAATCCTTAAGCGGAACATTGGGCTTGCGCTCTAGTGGACGACTATCGGTTTTCTTGGACTTCATCGCGCCGACCGCATCGACAATCACAAAATGAGTTTTCGTAAATTTCGCCGTACTAGTCACCCTTTGTAAATCATCAAAAGCGATCGTTCTTGTGCCGCGCCCCTTCATCTGCTCAAAGTAATTGATACTCTTGACATCACGCATAAATAACAACACTTCCAAGGGCTTCACATCGGTTCCCGTGGCGATCATATCTACAGTTACGGCAATGCGCGGATGAAAATCATTGCGGAAGCGATTTAGCACCGATTTGGGATCTTCCTTACTCTGGTAAGTTACCTTTTTACAAAACTCATTCCCCTCGCCAAATTCCTGCCTGACAATATCAATAATATCCTCAGCATGACTATCCGTCTTCGCAAAAATCAATGTTTTCGGTACTTCATACTCACCATTAGGCATAAGGCGATCGCGAAAAATCTCCTCCCTCAGTGCCCGTTTGAATTCCCGAATAATTTCGCGAATTTGATTAGGATTCACCACATCGCGATCTAATTTATTCGCCTTATATTCAACATCCTCATCTAACTGTTCCCAGCGCTTTTTGCGAGATAGCTTTTCGCGTTTGTCGATATATTCCTTTGCTTTCAGTTTTGAGCCATTCTTCGTGATTTCCGTCTCAATCGTATAGAAGTTGTACGGTACATTCACCCCATCTGCGATCGACTCCTCATAGGTATACTCGCTCACCACATTCTGATTAAAAAAGCCAAAGGTGCGCTTATCAGGCGTAGCCGTCAGCCCAATCAAAAAC